>NZ_JAPDBZ010000025.1:0-40343 GCF_027705505.1 Aeromonas sp. QDB56 | reverse complement strand
AGCCTTGCTCCCCCAACTCAAGTCGCATTTATGAATAATTAGTCAAAAATGTGCTTATCTGAACAGCATTGCGGTCATTGACCGGCCTTTTTCATGCTTCCCTTCTCGGGATCAGAGGCTTTTCAGCTTCTCTTCCGGCAGGGCCAGCTCGTCATTGTGGTTGACACCGATACCGCGCTCCAGCACATGGCGGGCGATGGCATGGGCCTCTTCCAGCGAATGCATGCTGTAAGTACCGCACTGGTATTCGTTCAGCTCGGGGATCTTGCCCTGATCCTGCACGGTCAGCACGTCGCTCATGGCGGCCTGCCAGGCAGCGCCAACACGGGCTTCATCCGGCGCACCGATCAGGCTCATGTAGAAGCCGGTGCGGCAACCCATGGGAGAGATGTCGATGATCTCCACCCCGTTGCCGTTCAGGTGGTCACGCATGAAGCCGGCAAACAGGTGCTCGAGGGTGTGGATGCCGCGCTCGGAGAGGATCTCCTCGTTCGGCACGCAGAAACGCAGGTCGAACACGGTGATGGTGTCCTTGTTCGGGGTCTGCATGGTCTTCGCCACCCGCACTGCCGGGGCGGCCATGCGGGTATGGTCGACGGTAAAACTGTCCAATAACGGCATTTCTGACTCCTGATTTGGTTACCAGAACCAGCCCCCGCTGGAGAGCTGATCCTTGCATTGTCGATACTGGGCACCGTAGCGCTGGGCACGGGCCTCCACCTTGCGGGAGACCTTCATCAGCCATCCCTTGCTGCGGTAGCTGCCACGCCGATAGCCACCCCACCCTTCGTGATAATTGAGATACTGGCCATAGGCATCCCACTTGGAGGTGCCGTTGAGCCGCTGTGCCTTGTGAGTGTACCAGCCCATGAAATCGATGGCGTCGGCAAAGTCGTCGCGATCGCTCCAGCCGTTGCCGGTTTCCCGCTGATAGTCGGCCCAGGTTTCGTCTTTCACCTGGGCATAGCCGTAGGCTGAACTGGCCCGCCCGGTGGGGATGAAGAGGAAATACTGCATCGGCGGCTGGGCATCGTGCACGAAGGAGGACTCCTGGTACATCATGGCCATCACTACCTGGACAGGTGTCCCCCACTTCTCGTTCATCTTGAGCGCCGCCTCGTGCCACTCGGGTTTCTCCCGAAAGATCTGGCACAGGTTTTCCGGCTGGGCCGGCGGCCGGGTACTGCACGCGGTGAGCGCCATCAGGCACGCCGCCACGACCCCGATACGGTACAACGACATCAGAACGACAGACTCTTGCTGTTCATCACAGGGCACATCCACCACATCAGATCGCGTCTTCGTTCTCTTCACCAGTACGAATACGAATGACGCGCTCCACCTCGCAGACGAAGATCTTGCCATCACCGATCTTGCCGGTACGCGCTGTGTTCTGGATGGCTTCCAGGCAGGCATCGAGATCCTCGTCCTGCACCACCAGCTCCACCTTGACCTTGGGCAGGAAGTCGACCATGTACTCGGCACCGCGATAGAGCTCGGTATGGCCCTTCTGGCGGCCGAACCCCTTGACCTCGGACACTGTCATGCCGTTGATGCCGATCTCGGCCAGGGCCTCGCGTACATCGTCCAGCTTGAACGGTTTGATGATGGCTTCAATCTTCTTCATGGTGACTCCTTACCAGTTCTGTTTGCCGAACCCGGACGTGATGGGATAACGGCGGTCCTTACCAAAGTTGCGAGCCGTGATGCGAGGGCCGACGGCGGCCTGACGGCGCTTGTATTCGTTGAGATCCACCAGCCGGATCACCTTGCGCACCACCGCCTCTTCGAAGCCCTCCGCCACCATGTCGGCCACGGAGGCATCTTCTTCCACGTAGCGCTTGAGGATGGCATCCAGGATGTCATAGGGCGGCAGGCTGTCCTGATCCACCTGGTCCGGCGCCAATTCTGCCGAAGGCGGGCGGTCGATGACCCGCTGCGGGATCACATAATCGACGGAATTGCGGTATTCGCACAGCTTGAAGACCAGCGTCTTGGGCACATCTTTCAGCACGTCGAAGCCGCCGGCCATGTCGCCGTACAGGGTGGCATAGCCGACCGCCATCTCACTCTTGTTGCCGGTGGTCAGCACGATGCGGCGACGCTTATTGGACAGCGCCATCAAGAGCACGCCGCGGCAGCGGGCCTGCAGGTTCTCTTCGGTGGTGTCGCGGGCAGTCCCTTCAAACAGAGGCGCCAGCTGGGTCATGAAGCCTTCGAACATGGGTTCGATGGAGATGATGTTGAACTCCACCCCCATCCGCTCGGCCTGCTCCTTGGCATCCTCCACGCTCATCTGGGCGGTGTAGCGGAACGGCATCATCACCGCCTGCACCTTGTCCGCCCCGATGGCATCGGCCGCAATGGCCAGGGTCAGCGCCGAGTCGATGCCGCCGGAGAGACCCAGCACGGCGCCGTGAAAACCGTTCTTGGTGACATAGTCGCGCACCGCCAGCACCAGGGCCTGATAGGTCTCGGCCAACGGTTCCAGCGGCGCTGCGGGTTCCCGCTCCTTCACCGGCTGACCATCGGCAAAGCGCACCAGCGCCAGCTCTTCGGCAAACGGAGCCAGCTTGTGGGTCAGCTCGCCCTGGCTGTTGAACACCTTGGAGCAGCCGTCGAAGATCAGCTCGTCCTGGCCGCATACCTGGTTGAGGTAGATGAGCGGCAGGCCGGTCTGATCGCAGCGTTCCGCCATCAGCTCGCGGCGGATCCAGGGTTTTTCCTGATCATAAGGAGAGGCATTGATGGTGAGCAGCAGCTCGGCCCCCGCCGCCTTGGCGGCCAGCGCCGGACCCGGCTGCCAGAGATCTTCGCAGATGAGCAAGCCCAACTGATGGCCACGGAACGGCACCACACAGGTATCGGTCGCCGCAGTGAAGTAGCGCTTCTCGTCGAACACCCCGTAGTTGGGCAAGTCCTGTTTGAAATAACGTGCCCGCAGTTGACCGCGCTCATAGAGAGACGCCGTATTGTAAAGCGCCCCCTCTTCGCGCCAGGGATGGCCCACCAGAATGGCACATTGTCCCTGCCATGCCGCGATGCGGGACAGCGCAGCCTCGACCCGGACCATCAGGTCGGTGCGCAGCAGCAGATCCTCAGGCGGGTATCCTGTCAGGGCCAGCTCGGAGCAGACCAGCAGATCGGCCCCTTGCTGATCGGCCTGGGCTGCTGCCGCCAGTACCTTGTCACAGTTATCTTCGATGGCGCCTACCGTCAGATTTAACTGGGCAAGCATCAGAGAGAGGGCTTTTGCCATGGCGATGCATCTTGAATTCGAAAATGATGGGGAATGATAAAGAAAAGGCGCTGGCTGTGCCAGCGCCCAAGGCTCAAGGGGTGCAAGTCAGGTTGGTCGCGTTGGTCACGCCGTTGTCCACCAGCAGTGAACAGGGGCCGCTCAGCACCTGATTGTTGGGCTGAGGCGTTATCTGCACGCTGAAGGAGGGTGGCTGCAACATATAGGTGGTGCTGCCCTGGTTAGAGTAAGAAAGATTGATGGCCAAGGTCGAGTTCTCCGGAGCTTCACATAGATAAGATGCCGGTTGATTGTTGGCCTGTGGCTTGTCGATGCGGCAGGTAGCGCCAGAATTTGGGGTACTGATATTCAGGTTGTTGAAAGCATTTTTACTACATGCCTCAGGCGGTGGATTATTGTTCCCTTTCCCGCGTTCAAGACATTGAATACGGCCGCTAACCTTCATGGTTGGCACCGTCTGCTGCCCCACATCGATTTTGACCAGCATGTCCGCCGTCTGCGCCAGCGACTGATCCCGCGGCGAGATGAGCGAAGCCGTGATGCCAGAATTCCCCTGATAAGCGGTAACGCGCACAGAAACGCTCTGCAGCACCTGGTTGCTGTCCTTGGTCGATTTCTTCGCCGTCATGTAGCCGCGGCTGTAACTGCCGAAATAGTAGTTGTTGAGATCCACCACCGTCTTGACCGTCTCGTTGGTGACGGCGGCATAATCGGTGGCATTGCCCGTCAACAAGTTCTGCGGAGCCATGGCCCACTCCGCCAGCATGGTCAGGTTGATGTCCTGAAACGGCACCTTGGTCAGATAGTCCACCGCGCTAGTATCAATCCCCACCAGATAGACAGGGTCGAGCACATCCACATAGATGCCGCGGGCGATGAGCTGCGCCGTACCCGTACTGACTGTGATCCCGGTCGTAGTATCCCCCCCGGCTTCCGCGTTGGTAGCCAGCCAGACTGAAAAATCGGTGATGGTCGGCAAGGTGGCGGAGGCCCCCTGGGTCCAGTTCAGGGTCGACTTCTGCCAGTCGATGTAGGTCTTGACCACATACTTGATGTATTTCTGATAACTGGCCTGGTTCGCTGGTTTGGCCAGGAAATCGGCCGTGGTCACCACCACCTTGACCAGGTTCCAGTCAGGCAGGGGGCGATAATAGCCATCCAGCCGGACAAAACGGCAGGCATCCACGTACTTGCCGCTGTTCGCCGTGCTGAGGCTGCTGCTGTAGCGTACCCGGCTGGTGTTGAGCGGAGCATAGAAGTTGGTGAAGCTGGAGCCACTGCCATCGAAGTGATCCTTGCAGCAGCTGGTACAGAGCGTCGGCTGGCCATTGACGCTGCTGTCGAGCGTCCCCGTGGTCTTGGTCTGCAGCGAGCCTGATTTCCAATAGAGCTGGTTGCTGGCTGAACTGTAGGCCTGACCCGGCAGGTAGGCGCTCAGGCTGGAGCCATAACTGCAGGAACAGGAGACGGATGCCATATCCTGCAGCACCTGCTGGGTATTGCCACCCGCTGCGGGTTTGTAAGTCACCGTCTCGAACTGGACCAGCTTGCCCACCAGACCATCTTTGGATGTGACGGTCGGCAGTGGCTTGCTGGTCTCCTGCTTGTTGTCATCCCCCAACTCCACCGAGATGACGTCAGGCGCCACGCCGGGGGTATAGTTGACCTTGGGGCCCTGCCTCGCCGTATTCAAACCGCCATCTAGTTGGGAGGAGCTCAAAGACTCGATGGGCGAAACATTGCCAGCCAGTTGCAATGTACGAGCCTGTCCTTCGCTGTCCGTCCACCCGACGTTGACCGTGATCGCCTTGCGGCCCGGGTAACTCAGGCGATAGCCCGCCGGGGCCACGTTCTGCCAGGTTGAGCCATTCAGATACTGATTGGTCACCGTCCATCCCACCGAGTAGGCCTCACCCGACAAGGTTACTGTCGAGTTGGCGGAGGCAATCTGGTTGTAGGCGGTCAGTGGGGCCGTCGCGTTCACTACGCTATTGAAGTTGCGAAACTCATCCAGTTTTGACTCTGCCAGTCGCATCGCCGTCTCATAACGCCGGCCATCCTGCGAAACCGTCAGCGCCGACTTGGACATGGCGACCAGGCCGACAATGCCTACTCCCAGCACCACCAGCGTGATCAGGATCTCCAGCAGGCCAAATCCTTTTTGCCCTTTCATCTCCATATCCCCTTACCAGTCTCGCCAGCTGCCGGGCACCTGATTGACAATCTGGAATGCGGCACCATTCGAGATGTTGCTCAGGACACTGGCATCATACTTGGCATCGTAGGTACCGTTGGCGTTGCCCAGTTGATAGTTGGAAACCATGGCGCCATACACGATGGCCCCACCGGTCAGCTTCACATCCGTCCCGGCAGCAGCAGGGTTGGATGAGTAGGCAAATACCAAGCCATACAGCACCGTATTGCCGTTGACCGCCAGATTGCCATTGCGCACGATGAGAATCACAGGCGCCGTTGCAGAGCCAACGTTGGAGGAGGGCTTGCAGTCCCCATCCACAATGATGAGGCCGGTTGAGGCAGGACCAAGCGAGCTGCAGTCTGTCAGCTTCTGGGTAGCCCTGGCCTCCAGATTGGCCCAACCGTTGGCATCATCCTTTTCATTGAACAGATACCAGACCAGATCGGTCGGGAAGGCAGTATCGTTGTCCTTGATATCCGGCTGCTTGTCCCCCTTCTGGCTGATGTTGGCCGAACAGCCGCCGTCGTAGTCCCCCTGATGGCAGGTCTGTCCGGTCCCCGTTATCAGATCGACGTTGCCGCTGGTCCAGACCGACAGTGGTACCCCCAGCCCGCCACCATTGGGATTGGCCACTATGGTGAAGTTGCCGCCGACCGCCATGCCGCCAGCCACGGTCAGAGGTGCGGCAGGAGAGCCGGCCAGTACGCTGAAACGCACGACCTTGGTTTCGACTGCCGCCTGGGCCTGACTATTGCTGAGAGTCGCCTGGGAACGAACCCTTATCGGCGTCACGACCACTGACCCCACCGTGATGGCAGTATCGTCAGAAGATGACAGGGTATAGCTGCCCGTGGTCAAGGTAGTCATTGCCCCGCTGGTCCTCCAGCTCGGGTCCAGCGTCAACCGCCCGAGTCCATCGGCCAGACCCACTTCCGCCATTGCCATGGCCTGACGATAGAGCACCTCGTTGAGGGTCACTCGCCGATCGGCCACCAACATCTTGCCAACCAGCAGTGAAATGCCCAGCAGGATCAGCACCAGCAACAAAGTGATGGTGAAGGTGGTAAAACCGGTTTGTCGGCTCATGTCAGTACCCATCATTGCGCAGTTTTATATCCCGCTGCAGATTCAGCGTCAGTGCCGGTGTGGCCTTGAATCGCCCGCTCACCATCAATTGCAGCGCCCTCGCCCCGCTGACCTGACTGCTTGGCAGGAGCCTGAACGTCATGGCGGTGATTTCTACGGTATCGTCGCTGGAGATCAGACTGCCATTACCGCAGGTCGTGGTACCGGTCCCCTGTTTGATCCCCTTGTCAGCACTGCTGTAGCTGTAAATCAGGGTGTCATCACTGCTCAGCACTCCGTTTTCATCGTTGTCATAGCGCACCCTGATACAGGTATACAGGCCGGAACCCGTCGCGGTTTCATTCATCAGGTCTGTGGCCGTATCAAAATAGAAACTGGATCGGCTGCCAGAAGGGGCGGCAAGAAACTGGGTGGCGTTGGCGTCATACCCCGCCCGCTGGATGTCTCGTGCCATCATGTCCGTCAGCAACTGAACTTCCTGGTTCAGGCGGCTGGTCTGCATGGCGGTGTAATTGGCCTTGAGAATGGTGGCAAACAGCGAAATGACGGCGGCCACCAGCAGCAAGCCCGCCACCATGGCCACCATCAGCTCGACCAGGTTGAAACCCCGCACTTTCAGTTGCATGCCACCTCCCCCGCTAGGTTGCTGACGGCACAGGTACGTACCCGCCCAAGGTTGTTGGTGACAACCTTCATACTGGCGGCCGAGGAGCTCACCGTGATGCTGCCGCTTGGCAGGGTACCGCGCCGGGGGGAGAAGCTGATGGGACGTATCTGGCTTGAGGACTCCGTGTAGGTGCCCGTCAGAATGATCCCGGGAAATTCACTGGCATCAGCGCCTTTGCGTCCCTCGATGCTGGAACAGGTGTCGCTGCAACTGGCGCAACTGCCATCGATCCTGATGCGATAGCACCAGCTGTCGGTACCGCTGTTGAACAGGATCATTTGCAAATTGCTGTTGCGTTTGAGCGCTTCGGACTTGAGCAGCATCATGTCGGTGTAGACCGCCTGGGTGGCCGCCTTGACCATCTGATCCTGGCGCAGGGATTGATAACTGGGGATGGCCACGGTCAGCAACAGGGCGACCAAGGACAGGGCAACCATCAGCTCTATCAGGGTAAAACCGGCGGATCTGCCCTTTCTGCCTTCCATCAGCTCAAGACTCCATTCTTTTTGCACGTGCCAGTAGGGTCTACTGTCAGTACTATCCTATAGTATCAACCTGTTTCACGAAGCATGCCGCCCCATGAGAATCAAACAGTCCGGAATCACCTTGCTTGAACTGATCGTCGTGGTCGCCATCGTCGCCATCATAGCGTCTGTCGCCTATCCCAGCTTCACCGATGGCTTGCGCAAATCCCGCCGGGCCGAAGCGCTCAAGGGCTTGCTCAGCATGCAACTGAAACAGGAAGAGTTCCGGGTTTCCAATACCAGTTACAGCGCCACCCCCTCCCAAGTGGGCAACCCCACCAGCAGCTACTATGACTTCTCCATTTCAGGTGCCACCGCCACCAGCTACACCCTGATCGCCACCAGCAAGGGGGCACAAGCAGGCGACAAGAGCGGCAGCACCGCCTGCGATACACTGACCCTCGACAAGGCCGATACCAAGACTCCTGCCGCCTGCTGGTGACAGACTACCAGCACTCGGCTGCCGTCATGCTGGCCATCGATACCCCCTGCTGTCCGCCCTGATCAAGGGTCAGCAGGCCGCAAGGATCGCCGTTCATCACCCCGGTCGGGATCGCCGTCAGGGTATAGCTGGCGCCGCTGGCATTGAGCGCCAGATTGTAATAGGCAGTCCCGCCATCCCTGGGCAAGGTAGCCAGCCCGGCGGAGACCAAGTTGCCACCATCATAATTGCCGTCAGCGGTAAACTGTCGCTCCATGTATTGCGCCGCCTCCAGCAGGGCGGCCTTGGCCTCTGCCCGCTTGGCAGAGGCCATGTAGCTGTTGTAACTGGGATAGGCAATCACGGTCAGAATGGCCATCACGGCTACCGCAATCATCAGTTCCATCAGGGAAAATCCACGCACCATCTCCACCTCTACTCCAGTTGCAACCAGGACTGGCGACCACCCAGATCACCCGCCCCCTCTTCCAGCGTGACCGAAATGTTGCCGCTGGAGCCACTGATGTACTTGCGCTCCATGTCGGCATCTTCCACCACGCTCGGCGTCGTGGTGAGCTCGTCAAACTGCTTGCCGCTGACCGGCACCTTGATGTCGTTGCCGCCACTGTCCTTAATCCCCACATAGTCGTCATCGTTGACCGCGCCATCGCCATTGACGTCAAACACCGAGTAGGTCAAACGCGCTCCCGAAACGGGATCCAGCTCCATCAACCAGGAGTGCCCACCGAAGTCACAGGCGTCCGCCGAGGGGCTCAGGGTGTTGAAGATCAGCCGCTTGTTGCGATAAAGCATCTCTGACACGGCTCGCTCCCCCACCCCCTTGCTCAACGCAGGGGATTTGAGCACCAGATACCACCCTTTCTGGCTGGTGTAGTTGACCGCCGTGTTGGACACCACCCTGACGTTGAACTTGATGGTGGTGCCATTGGCGGAATACTCGTGGGTAATGCTCTGCTGCAACAGCTGGCTGCTGAGCACGCTAGCCCCCGTATCCCAGATGCCATAGACGGCTTCCAGCCTGGGGGTCGCCGGCAGCAACTTGTCGTCATTGGTGAAATAGCTGCCCGTCCCCATCAGCACCATGATGCCTCCCTTGGGATGACGGATGGCCAGCGGGCGCATGGTGACGGGTTGACGCGTGCTGGCGGAGCAGGTTCCGTTGCACGCCTGAAACAGCGGTTTTGGCTTGTTGCCGGTCTTGAAGGCACTCCCCCACTGGGCGCTGTTGTTGTCGGTCAGATCGAATTTCCACAGATTGCCCTGCAGATCGCCGGCATAGACATAGTCCGCCACCCGGTCGCCATCCTCGTCTACCGGCAAGGGGGATGAGAGACCATTGGGCTCACTGGCCGAGCCCACCTGGGTATCTATCTCCTTGATCACCGCACCGGTCGCCAGATCCAGCACGAACAGGCGCGCCGTTTGGCTGGTGCTGTTGTAGCCGTTGGCCACCAGCGCCACCCATTTGTTGCCGGACTTGACCCGAACCAGGGTCGGCGCCGCCAGCGCCACTCCCATCTCGGTATTGGTAAACTCCCACAGCATCTTGTCGGCGGTGAAGTTGTCCGGCGCCGTCACGTCGATGGCAAACACGGCCTTGCCACCGGCACCGGTCGATCCCAGCAGCACGGTTTTCCAGCTGCTGCCAAGATAGGCATCGCCTACCTTGGCCGTGCCATCGACATAGTAACGATGGCTGTAGTCCGGCTTGGTCAGCAAACTCAGATCCCCCAACAGGCTGGCAGGAATGTAGGCCAGGGTCTCCACCCCGTTGGCGACCCTGAAACCATGCAGCATGCCGTCATTGGCCCCCACGTAGAGCATGGGTGTACGGCTGCGAATAGCCGTCGAACCGAGGAAAATCAGATAACCGTCGCGCTCCGCTTGGGTCAGGCCGGTGGCGCTGCCGTAGCCGTAATCCCGGCTGCCGACATAGACGGGATCCGAGTTGATGATGTCTCCCAGCAGATCGCTGCGGCTGCGAAACAGGCCGCCATTGCTCTGCTCGCGACTGCGATCACCGCGCAAATAGGCAACCCGGTTTTCCCCCTGGCTGTCGCCAGCAAGGTTGAACAGGGCACGGTTGGTGGCGTTGAGATCGGCCCAGGTGAAGGGAATGCCGACCCCGTTTTGTCGAGTAAAGATGCTGCGGGAGGTGTGTGCCGGGATCAGGGTGGCGGCATTCCAGGCCATGTTGCCCAGCGACCCATCGCTGTTGAGGGGAATGGAGATGAGTTGCCCCGACCAGTCGCCGCTGTTGTAGCGGGCCTGGTAGATGTGGGTGTTGCTGTCCAGCCGGGTTGCGTTGGCGGTCACCGAGCTGGCGGAGCTGTTACGGGCCGCGATCTGGGCCAGGGTGCTGCTCAGGGCTGCAGCAAAGATGTCGGGGTCGCCCGCGCTGAAAAAGCTGCCCTTGCTGTTGAGTGCCGCGTGCCACAGATCATCGATCTTGTACTCCGGAATGTAGGTCGCGTTCTTGTACTCCTTGTCATCCGGATCATGGGGATTGGGCCAGCTGTTCGGGATGCCGTTGGCCGGATTGAGCGACCCGTTGACCCCGAGTCCAACGGTAAAGTTGACCAGATGCTGCCAGTTGGCAGGATCCACCGTGCTGGTCGGCACCTTGTCGGCCAGATCGGCACGCAGGTCGGTTTTCCAGTATTTGTAGGCCACGTCGGCCAGGGTATTGCTGTAGCCATCCTTGTCCAGATCCCCTACCGAGGGGGTATCCCCGTTCCAATAGCCATCGGTCATCAGGATGTTGTAACTCTGCCGGCAGGTGAGGTGGGGCAAGGTGCTGCCGGCACTGGCCGCCCAGGGGCCGTTGTTGTCGGTGCGGGAGAAGTACTCCCCCACATCTTTCAGGCTGGTGCGCAGCGGTGTACCGGCGGCCGGAATATCGCGGCTGTACAGGTCGCTGAAAAAGGCGCTGCGATCGGTGCCGGAAAAAGGCGCGACGCCGCGGATCACGCTGCCGCTGGCATTGATGGTGGCAAACCCCACCCGCAGGGCCTGCCCTTGGCTTGCAAAAGCACGGCCGACCCCGGCACGAGCCGCCAGGATCCGGGAGCGGTAGTAGGTGTACCAGTTGGCGAAGTTCTGGATCTCCTCGTCATAGGTACAAACGGGGGCGCTCTTGCAATCGCTGCGATTGGGGCGCCCGCCATAGGTACTGCCGGACTTTATCTCCACCCGGGTATAGCTGCCCACCTTCTTCACGTCGCCACTGCCCTTGTAGGCAAAGTAGACGGCAGGCCAGAAGGTCTCATCGTCGTTGTAGTCAGTGGAGGAGAACCCGGTGTAGTAACGCAGGGACTTGGAGCGGTTGTTCTTAGTCAGATCACGACAGCCGGCGGCGGTATTGAAGGGGTTGTGCGGTGCGCAGCTGATGCTGGCATTCGCCATCAGGGTGCTGTCCGCCTTGGCCCAGGGCCGATAGCTCTGCTGCGGGTTGTAGTAGAGTTTGTTGTTGTTGCTTGAGCGGGTATAGGCGTTGCGGTCGTTGCTGCTGGTGAAGGTCACGGTCCGGTTGTCATAATCCTCGCTGCCATAGACATTGTCGGCTCTGGGATAGACGTAGCGGGCGCTGTTCTCGATCAACCCCTCCGGCATCAACTCGAAGTGCATCGAACCTGAGTCATCGAGACTGAACATGATGTTGGGTTCGGCCCGGGTACCCAGATAGAGGGGAACCTGGGCGATGTCGAGGGCCGCCTGCACCTGGGAGCAGAGCAGCAGGGCCGAGAGTCCGTAGCCAGATGCACGCATGGGTTGTTCTCCTAGCGGCTGTAGGTCGATTGCAACAGCACCCGGCTCTCGTCCGAGAGTCCGAATCCCCTTGCCGTGATGCGATAGAGGCGGCGCTCGCTGATAGGCTCGTCAACCGCCAGACTCTCGTTGCTGCCCTGGGTATAGGGCAACCGCTCGATGAAATATTCGGGGGCCCGTCCGGTCAGACCGCTATTGGCATAGGTACGCCAGGCCGTGGAGGGAGAGGCGGGATCCACCGCCACGCTGACGAACTCATAGAGGCCGGCACTGTTGTCGTAGGGGCCTGAACTGCCCGCCTCCAGATAGCGCTCGGCAGCACGCAGCGCCGCCTCCGCCGCCTGCAGCGCCTGCTGTGACTCCTTCTGGTTGCCCGCCATCTTCTCCTGCAGCAGGGCACTCTGCATGCTGGCCATCGCCAGCAAGCTCACCACCGCAAGAAAAATCAGGCTGATCACCAACGCCATTCCCCCTTGTCGAGCCATCATGCCTCCCTCCTCATGGCAGCCGGTTGCGTAGGGCGACCGTGGTTTCGGCCACCCAGTACCAGTGATTGTCGACAGCCTGGAAGGTTGCACCGGCAAAGCTGATGGCCTGCGGATCTGATACCACGTTGCCCTGACCACTGCGCATCAAGAGCTGAACGCCAATCCCCAGCACGTTGTCCCAGTTCGGGTTGCTGGCGGCGCTCACATAGCGATCCGCCGCCCGATCCCGGTTCTGATCCTCGCCGAAGGTCAGCTGAATATCGGTGACCCCGTCCACCAGCAGCATGCCGGCAGCCAGACCGCTCTTGCGATACAGGGCATAGGGCGCGTTGGCAGAGGGGCGGGCGACGTAATAGATCCGGGTCTCCATCCGGCTCAATACCGAGCCGGCACCGAAGCGCTCCTCGACCGGGCTGCTGGCGCCGCCCCAGGAGCTGACGGCATTGCCCGGGGTGTATTTATTGTCGTTGGAGTGGCCGATGTTGACCTCGCTGCCGCCACCCACCACCTGGGTCTGGGTGATCTGGAAGATCCGCGCCTTCTGACAGTCGGACACCATGACGATGTCCCCCTCGCACAGGTCGCTGTAGCCCTGCTTGCCGGTACCGCAGTAGTTGGCCTTGCTGGAGAGTTGCTGCACGAACAGCTGGGCGGCGCTGTTGTTGCGAGTGACCGGCACCCCGGCGCCGGTCGGCCCCTGCACCAGCAACACGTCGGTTCCCGGTTTGGGTTTGGGCTCGGCAGCGGTAAACAGGGCCGACAGCGCCACGGGCAGCGCGGCGGTGACATTGTCATAGCCGCGCAGATAGACGGTGAAGTTGTAGGGCAGCGCCGTACCACCGCTCAGGGTGTTGGTGATGTTGACCCCCTGCTTGCTGAGGCAACCCTGGTAGCCCACCATCCGCAGCTCCTGCTGCAGCAGATTGACGGCAAACCGGCTGTCCTCCTGAACCCGGGCGATGGCCTCGCCGGTCAGATAGGTTTTGTGGTTGCCAAGCAGCACCTGAATGATGACCCCGACCGTCAGCAGTGACAGCAGCAGGGCGATCATCACCTCCACCAGACCGACACCGGCCTGACGCAACAAGGTGCGCCGCCCGCTCACAGATCCGTCCTCAGGGTCATGCTGCGCAGCGCAGGCTCGGTAGCCAGCCGGCTGGCATCCCACTGGATGGTGATGGTCGCCTGCCCGGCGCTGACGGCAATGGCCCCGTCACCGCCCGGCAGGCCGGTCAGCGCCTGTTTCCAGTACTGCACATCCTGTATCGCCATCGAGCTGCCGGAGACAGCCTCTCCCAGCCCGACATTGTATTGACCGAGCAGGGCCGCGCTGCGATTGGCCCGCATCATGTCGGCGATCATGTAGCCGAACTGGGTCGCTTCTGTGCGGGTAAGCGCCGATTGATTGCTCTTGAGCGCCTGCAACTGCAGGGTCGCCATGCCGAGAATGCCGATCGACGGCACCAGCACGGCGATCATGATCTCAAGCAGAGATACCCCCTGATGTCGTTTCATATGCAGCTGGTCTCCACGATGGATGGGCGCCCGGCCGGGGTGATCGTGATGTCGCGCGATGCCTCTTGGGCACACTCCGGCGGCTGCAGAGAGAACACCAGCGCCACCTGCTGACGTCCGTCGAGAAAGCCATTGCCACTGAAGCGAACCAGCGACGTATTGCTGACCAGGGTGCCTGCGCCCATGTCGGGAAAGAGCCGCAGCAGTTCGCCGTTGTCGAGGGTGCCATTGCCGTTGCGATCGACCCAGATCTGCCAGCCCAATTCCCAGTGGTTCTGGGTCAGGTTGCTGGCGGTTGCGGAGAGCGTGACCGCGGTATTGCGGCGAATGGCTTCGGAGCGGGCGAGGTTGATGGCGGCCACGAAGTTGTTGGCCTGGCTGGTCAGCGTCATGTTGCGCAATATCGCGCTAAAGGAGGGGACTCCCAACGTCAGCAGGATAGAGATGAGCGCAACGGTGACCATCAGCTCGATGAGGCTAAAACCTGAACGCAAAAACATCCTGTTTCGCTCTGATTTTGTCGGGGAGGCTCGTTCGCATATCCATGTGCCATCAAGCCAGATGAGAAGATCATCAGCAGTCTAGACCGCAGACCTTCGCTTGCAATTCAATCTACTCAGATCTTGGACATACATCATCAAATTTCGCTGCAATCTCACCACAAACCGGACAACAAGAGTCATAAGAATCGCCCATGAAAAAGCCACCTCACAGGAGGTGGCTCAGGCACTCATGGCACTATGCCGCACGGGATGGCTGACTCAAAGGATGCGCAGCTCCGGCGGCACCTCAAACACCACATTCTCTTCCCGGCCAGGATGCTCGGTCACTATCTTGCCTCCCAGCTCGCGCAGACGAGCAATGACATTCTGAACAAGCACATCGGGGGCTGACGCACCCGCCGTGACCCCGATACGGGCAACTCCGTCCAGCCATTGCGGCTCAATCATAGAGGCGTCGTCGATGAGGTAGGCTTTGGCGCCCACCTTCTCGGCCAGCTCCCGCAGTCGGTTGGAGTTGGAAGAGTTGCGCGATCCCACCACCAGCATGGCATCCACCAGCCCGGCCATCTCCCGCACCGCATCCTGGCGGTTCTGGGTGGCGTAGCAGATGTCATCCTTGCGCGGCCCCTGGATCTTGGGGAAGTGCGCACGCAAGGCATCGATGACGTCTGACGTCTCATCCACGCTGAGTGTCGTCTGGGTGACGAAACAGAGATCGTCCGGGTTCTTCACTTTGAGTTTGGCCACATCTTCCGGCGTCTCCACCAGATACATGCCCCCCTCACTGTTCTCGTACTGTCCCATGGTGCCGATCACCTCGGGGTGGCCGGCATGGCCGATGAGCACGGCTTCGGAGCCCTTGCGACTGGCGCGATGGACCTCCATGTGCACCTTGGTCACCAGCGGACAGGTGGCATCGAACACCTTGAGGGCGCGGGATTTGGCCATCTCGCGCACGACCTTGGCGACACCGTGGGCAGAGAAGATGACGATGCTGTCATCCGGCACCTCATCCAGCTCCTCCACGAAGACGGCGCCCGCCTCCTTGAGCTTGTTCACCACGTAGCGGTTGTGCACCACCTCATGGCGGACATAGATGGGGGCACCGAACTTCTCCAGCGCGCTCTCGACGATACTGATGGCCCGGTCGACACCGGCACAGAAGCCACGGGGGTTAGCCAGCAGAATATCCATCAGTGCACCTTCTCCTCGTCATCAACCCCCAGGATCTCCACCTCGAAGGTGACGGTGTGACCGGCCAGGGGGTGGTTGAAATCGACCGTGACCGACATCCCTTCCACCGCCCGGATGATCCCGGGCAGTTCGCTGCCGTTGGGCTGGTCAAACAGAATGATGGTACCCACCTTGGGCTCAACTTCGTTACCGAATTTGGCGCGATCGAGATGGTAGATGTTGTCGGGATTGGAAAGGCCGAACGCCTCTTCCGGCGCCAGGGTAAAGCTCTTGCTCTCCCCTTCGCGCAGCCCCAGCAGGCATTGCTCGAAGCTCGGCGTCAGGCTGCCGTCTCCCATCCGCAGACGGGCAGGCTTGCCGTGCAGCGCCGTGCTGTCGGCCACCGAGCCATCTTCCAGCTTGATGGCGAAATGAAACAGCACGCTGCTGTCTGCCGCAATCGGCTGGCTCATGGTGTCACGTCCTTCTTCTCACTGCGAAAACCGTCCAGCACTATCATGGCGGCACCGATGAAGATGAAGCTGTCAGCCAGGTTGAACGCCGGCCAATGGGCGCGCTGCCAATAGAAGTCGAGGAAGTCGACCACATGGCCCAGCACCAGCCGGTCAAACACGTTGCCGAGCGCCCCGCCGATGATCAGGCTGTAGGCGATACCGCTCCAGCGCTGGGTGACCGACTGCTTGCGCAGCCAGTGGATCAGCAGGCCACAGATGGCGAACGCCAGCACGGCGAAGAACCAGCGCTGCCAGCCTCCCTGATCCGCCAGGAAGCTGAAAGCAGCGCCCTTGTTGTAGACATGGACCAAGTTGAAGAAGGGGGTGATCTCCACCCCCGGGTAGCCAAATGGCAGCAGTTTGACCACGGCGAGCTTGCTCGCCTGGTCCAGAACAAAGGCCAGCACTGCCAGCCACAGCCAACGCAGGCCGCTTTTATGTTGAGTCATGTTCATCAGGCAAATTGACGCGTTTCGCCGTCACCCTCGACGTTGGTGACGCAGCGGCCACAGATCTCTTCGTGACCCGCGATGGTACCCACGTCCTCTACATGGTGCCAGCAGCGGTCGCACTTGGCGGCGGCAGACTGGGCAACGCAGAGCCACAGGTCATCGCGCTCGGTCGCCACGGCCTCTGCCGGTGCAGCATCGACGCTGACCACCTTGGCCTTGGAGGTGAGCAGCACGAAGCGCAGCTCATCGGCCAGGGCGTTCAGACGCGCGGCCAGCTCAGGCTTGGCGAACAGGGTCAGCTCGGCCTGCAGAGAACCGCCGATGCGCTTCTCGCCACGGGCCACTTCCAGCGCCTTGTTCACTTCACCGCGCACGGTGAGGATCTCGGCCCAGAACTCGTCGTTCAGCACTTCGCCCGCTTCCAGCCCGAACAGGCCGTCGTACCACTCCTCGGTGAACACGAACTCACCGCGCTCGCCCGGCAGCAGAGCCCAGATCTCGTCGGCAGTGAAGCTCATGATCGGCGCCATCCAGCGCACCATGGCCTCGGCGATGTGATAGAGGGCGGTCTGGCAGGAGCGACGGGCCAGGCTGTCGGCCTTGGCGGTGTACTGGCGGTCCTTGATGACATCCAGATAGAAGGAGCCCATCTCGATGGAGCAGAACTGCATCAGCTTCTGGGTCACGCCGTGGAAGTTGTACTCATCGAACGCGGCCACGATCTCTGCCTGTACCGCTTTGGCACGGCCCACTGCCCAGCGATCCACCACCACCATGTCGGCAGGCGACACCATGTCGGTCGCCGGATTGAAACCGTTCAGGTTGGCCAGCAGGAAACGGGCAGTGTTGCGGATACGACGATAGGCGTCGGCAGAGCGCTTGAGGATCTCGTCGGAGACGGTCATCTCACCGGTGTAGTCAGTGCTCGCTACCCACAGACGCAGGATGTCGGCACCCAGCTTGTTCATCACGTCCTGAGGGCTTACCACGTTGCCGATGGACTTGGACATCTTGCGGCCCTGACCGTCCACGGTGAAGCCATGAGTCAGCACCTGGTTGTAGGGCGCCTTGTCTTTCATCGCCACGCCGATCATGAGCGACGACATGAACCAGCCACGGTGCTGGTCAGAGCCTTCCAGATACATGTCGGCCGGCTTGCCGTTGAACTCGGGACGGGCATCGACCACGGAGGCGTGGGTAGAGCCGGAGTCAAACCAGACGTCCAGAGTGTCGGGCACCTTCTCGTAGTTGTCGGCATCGGCACCCAGCAGCTCGGCCTTGTCCAGATCCCACCATGCCTGGATGCCGGACTGCTCGACACGCTTGGCCACTTCGTGCATCAGGCGCACGGATTCCGGGTGCAGCGCCTGGGTATCCTTGTGAACGAACAGGGAGATGGGCACGCCCCAGGTACGCTGACGGGAGATGCACCAATCGGGACGGTTCTCGACCATCGCCTGGATGCGGTTCTTGCCCCAGGCCGGGACCCAGCCACTCTGGCCATGCTGGGCAATGCCCTCTTTCTCGATACGCTCGATCTCTTCCAGTGCGCGCTGCCGAAGACCCTTCTGCTCCATGCTGATGAACCACTGGGGGGTGGCACGGAAGATGATCGGGGTCTTGTGACGCCAGCAATGCGGGTAGGAGTGGTTGAACACCTTGTGATGCAGCAGGGCGCCGCGCTCGGTCAGCACCTCGACCACGGCCGCATTGGCCTTGAACACGTGCTGGCCGGCAAACAGTTCGGTATCCGGCAGATAGACGCCGTTGCTGCCAACCGGGTTGGCGACTTCCAGACCGTACTTCTGACCGACCACGAAGTCTTCCTGACCGTGACCAGGGGCGGTGTGCACCGCGCCGGTACCGGCGTCCAGAGTGACGTGGTCACCCAGCACCACAGGCACGTCGAAGCTGTAGAAGGGGTGGTTGAAGCGCAGCAGCTCGAGTGCGGCACCCTTGGCGTAGCCCAGGTTGTGGAAGTGCTCGATGCCGGCGCGATCCATCACATCCTTCACCAGCTCGGCGGCCAGGATCAGACGCTCGGGATTGTCGCCCTCAACCTGCACCAGTGCGTAGTCGAGATCGGCATGCATGGCGATGGCGCGGTTGGCCGGCAAGGTCCACGGGGTGGTCGTCCAGATCACGGCAGAGAGCGCGCCCTTGCCGGTGTGGCCTTCGGCGCAATCAAACTTGGCGGCAACAGCAGCCTCGTCGACGGCCTTGAAGCGCACGTCGATGGAGGGGGAGTTCTTGTCGTAGTACTCCACTTCCGCTTCAGCCAGCGCGGAGCCGCAATCGGTACACCAGTGCACCGGCTTGGAGCCTTTGTGCAGGTGGCCGTTTTCAACGATCTTGGCCATGGAGCGGATGATGTTGGCTTCGGTCCCAAAATCCATGGTCAGGTAGGGGTGTTCCCAGTCACCCAGCACGCCCAGACGGATGAAGTCGGTCTTCTGCGCTTCGATCTGGGTTTTGGCGTATTTGCGGCACTCGGCGCGGAACTCGGCGGCGGAAACCTTCTCGCCCGGCTTGCCGACCATGCCTTCCACTTTCAGCTCGATGGGCAGACCGTGGCAATCCCAGCCCGGTACATAGGGGGAATCGAAGCCAGAAAGGCCTTTGGACTTGATGATGATGTCTTTGAGGATCTTGTTGACCGAGTGACCGATGTGAATGCTGCCGTTCGCATAGGGGGGGCCATCGTGCAGAATGAAAGAAGGCTTGCCCGCTTTGGCGCGGCGAATGGCGCCGTAAAGATCCTGATCGTACCAACGTTTCAACATGTTGGGTTCGCGTTTGGCCAGATCGCCACGCATCGGAAACTCGGTTTCCGGCAGATTCAGGGTGTGTTTATAGTCGCTCATCAGTCCTGGGTTCCCTTCTTTTCTAAAAGAGTGCTGGGTAAATGAAATTGTGGCAGCCCGAACCAGGCTCGGGCCGCCAGGGCATCTCGTTCGATCTGCTCTTTCAAGGCGGTGAAAGAGTCAAATTTCTGCTCTTCGCGCAGCTTGTGGCGAAGCAGCACCTTGACCTGCTGACCATATAGATCACCAGAAAAATCAAATAGATGTACTTCCAATCTGGCTTGTGTACCGCTCAAAGTCGGACGTACACCCACATTGGCGACGCCGGGGAAAGTCTTGCCGGAACATATCACTTCCACCGCAAACACGCCACCGACCGGGACAACCTGGCGTTTGAGGGCCAGATTCGCGGTGGGAAAACCTATGGTGCGCCCCAGCTTATCGCCGTGGGCCACCCGGCCGCTGATGGCATAGGGGCGACCGAGCATCAGCTCCACCTCCGCCATGCGGCCCGCTTTGAGGGCCTCACGCACCAGGGTGCTGCTGACCCGCTGGCGGGAAAGCTGGAAACTCTGGGTGCTGATCACCTCGAACCCGAAGCGCCGACCGGCCTCCTCCAGCAGGTGGAAGTCCCCTTCCCGCCCCTTGCCGAAGCGAAAATCGTCGCCGACCACCAGATAGTGCACGCCGAGTTTCTCCACCAGCAGTTGCTCGATGAAGGTGCTGGCCGCCTGCTCGGCAAAACGATGGGTGAAACGCACGCAGAGCATGCGATCGATCTGCATTCCCTTGAGGGCTTCGTACTTCTCCCGCCAACGGCTGAGACGGGCGGGCGCGGCACTGCCCGCAAACAGCTCCAGCGGCTGGGGTTCGAACAACATGACACAGGCCGGCAGGCCAAGTTGGGCGGCCTTCTCCTGCAAACGGGCCAACACTGCGTGGTGCCCCTGATGAACCCCATCGAAGTTGCCTATGGTCAATACACAGCCCCGGTGACGGGGCTTGATATTGTGAATGCCGCGAATAAGCTCCATCAGTGCCTTGTGCGTTGCTGCCATGGAAATCGGCGGATTATATATCAGGCAGCAGGCAGGGTCAGCCCTGCCGTTGACCCGATTTAGCCATCCCGCTCGCTTCTCGGACTTGGCCAGGAGCATCGCACCTCGTTGGCGGGCCAACCCGACAGCCCCTGAGACCGCCCCCATCGACCCTGTACTGTCCCCTCCCTTGCAGCTGGCTCCTTATTGCTGACCGGCTCTCAGGTGCCGTGTCCGGATCCCCAATGCCAAAAGGACAATGCCATACAGCGCTCCGCCCAGGCAGAGCAGCAGGGTCAACTCCAGGCTGGCCTTGCCCATGCTCCAGGCCCCCCATTGGGCGAGATCCGGTGACAGATAGGCCAGAAGCCCCCCCATCAAGACCGTTGCCGCCAAGAGCTTGAGGCAGAACAGCCCGGTGTTGCGGGAAGGGCGATAAACATCCTGCTGATAGAGCCCCTTGAACAGCAGTACGGCGTTAAGGGTGCCGGAGCAGGCAGTGGCGAGAGCCAGCCCCACGTAGCCGAGCGGATAGATGAAGATGAGGTTGCACACCATGTTGGCAACCATGGCCATGATGCCGATACGCACCGGCGTCCTGGTGTCCTGGCGGGCGTAATAACCGGGGGCCAGCACCTTGATGAGCATCAAGGAGAGCAGCCCCGTGGTGGAGGCCAGCAGGCTCGCACTGGACATGCTCACCTCGTGCAGACCGAACTCACCGCGCATGAAAAGTACCCGCAGTATGGGCTCGCGCAGTACGGCGATGCCGACCATGGCTGGCAAGCCGAGCAGCATCACCATGCGCACCCCCCAATCCATGGTGCGAGAGAAATCAGCCGGATCCGCATCCACGTGTTTTCTGGCCAGGGCAGGCAGGATCACCGTGCTGATGGCCACCGCAAAGAGGCCGAGGGGAAACTCCAGCAACCTGTCCGAGTAATAGAGATAGCTGATGGCACCGGTAGCCAGAAACGAGGCCAGCATGGTGTTGATCAGCAGGTTGATCTGGCTGACCGACACGCCGAACAGGGCCGGGATCATCAGGGTACGGATCTTCACCACCCCGGGATGGTGCCAACCCCACTTGGGCCAGACCAGCATGTTGAGCTGGCGCAGAAAAGGATACTGGAACAAAAACTGGACCAGACCGCCGAGGAAGACACCGATCGCCAGGGAGATCTCGGGGCGCTCCATCAAGGGCGCGATCCACCAGGCCGCTGCAATCATGGTGATGTTGAGGAACACCGGCGTGAAGGAGGACACGGCAAAACGGCCAAAGGTATTGAGAATGGCCCCCGCCATGGCGGTGAAGGTGATGAACCAGAGATAGGGGAAGGTGATCTTGAGCATCAGACTGGCCAACTCGAACTTCTCCGCCGCCGGTCCGCCGTGCAGCCAGTCCCAGAACCAGCCCCAGCCAAAGAGGGCCGTCAGGACACCGGAACCCAGCACCCCGAGCAAGGTGACCACGGTGACGATACCACCCAGGGTGCCCGCCACCGCCGCCAGCAACTCGCGAACCGCCTGCTCGTCACCGTTTTTCTTGTACTCCGTCATCACGGGCACGAAGGCCTGGTTGAATGCCCCTTCGGCAAAGAGACGGCGCAAGAAGTTGGGAATGCGATTGGCGAAGAAGAAGACGTCTGCGGCCACCCCGGCACCGAGCAAATTGGCGATGACCACATCGCGCACCAAGCCCATCACACGGGATGCCAGCGTCATTCCGGACACAATCATGCCGGATTTGATCAATTTCTTACTCAAGACGAGGCCTCTGGAACTGTCGGAAAGAAAAGAATGCTGTTAGAATCGGCCGACAGTTTAACCGTCTCCCATCTGACACACCACCGGGGGGCGGTGTTTATTTGCACAAATCATTTGACAATATGTGGTTGGGAAGGCATATTTCCGGGCCTTTTCAATACACTCGCTAAGACAGTTTTAGGAGTTTTACCTTGGCTAACATCAAATCTGCTAAGAAGCGTGCTCTTCAGTCAGAGAAACGTCGTCAGCACAACGCCAGCCGTCGTTCCATGACCCGTACCTACCTGAAGAAAGTGATCGCTGCCATCGCCTCTGGTGACAAGGCTGCTGCCACTGCCGCTTTCGCTGTTGCTCAGCCGATCATGGATCGTATGGCGACCAAAGGCCTGATCCACAAGAACAAAGCTGCTCGTCACAAGAGCCGCCTGTCTGCCCAGATCAAAGCCATGGCTTAATCAGCATCCGCTGATGAAAGCTGAAAAAACCGGCCTAGTGCCGGTTTTTTATTTGGGGTCGCTACAGTACAGTCTGTGCAACAATCCGATCATCTCGCGCACCTCATGGCTGCGCAGGGAGTAATAGACCGTCTGGGCTTCCTTCCTCGTCGCCACCAGCTCATCCCGGCGCAACACCGCCAGATGCTGCGACATGGCTGACTGGCTCAATCCCAAGACCTCGTTCAGCTCGCCGACCGACAGCTCCCTATCCAGTAACTGGCACAAGATAAACAGCCGTCGCTCATTGGCCAATGCCTTGAGCAGGGTGACGGCACGCCCGGCATTCGCTTCCATCTCTTCCAATTGCATCTCACCCTCCTCTTCCAAGACTGGCATCATAGCGCCGTCACCGTCGATTTAAAACGAGAGGCTTGCCGGCTGAATGGCCGTGAAATCCTCCTGCCCCGCAAAGAGGAAGGAGAAATCACTCTCGCATACCCGCTTGACCGCAGGATGCTGGATCATCCGCTCGGCAAAGATGACGTAATACTCCTCCATCAGATCCTGGGTTTCACCCAGCAGCATCACCTCCTCCCCCTCCAGGATCTCCTCCCGATAAATGGTCGGTGCCATGAAGATGCCCTGGTTGAAGAAGCCGAACGCCTTCATCAGCGCCGCATCGTCGAATTCTCCCAGAATGCTGGGGGAAATTCCCTGCTGCTCGAACCACTGGGTCAGTTGACGACCCATGGCGGTACGGCGGCCCGGGATGAGCAGCTTGCGCTCTTCCAGGCAGGCAGGGAAAGGCTGGGAGGGCAGAGGCGCCTTGCAGAAGAAACTGACGCCACATCCCCCCAGACGCTTGGACAGCAACCCGGCATGCTGGCTGGAGTCCACCGGGCAATCAGAGAGGATCATGTCGAGCTTGTGCTCGCTCAACTGCTCCAGGAGCAGTTCATGGGTCGACTCGAAGCAGCGCAGGTGAATGGAACCGTCATTGGGGATCACGGAGAGCAGTACCCGGCTGGCGAGACGCTTGGAGAGAGCATCGGCGATGCCCACATCGAACAGGATCTGGCTCTCCTTGCGGTAGTTGACGATATCCAGCATCTCGTAGGAGAGGCTGAACATCTTGTCCGCATAGCGAAATACCAGTTGGCCAAGCTCGGTGGCCTCAAGGGAGCGCCCCTTTCTGATCAGCAACTTGCCGCCAAGACGCTGCTCAAGCAGTTTGATCTGACCGGTCACGGTCTGTGGGGTCAAAAAGAGGGCTTCCGCCGCCTGCGTGACGGAGCCCTTCTTCTGAGTCATCCAAAAATAGTAGAGATGGTTGTAGTTAAGGTGTGACATCCGATGGGGTTCCCGCGCCAGGCGGGCTCCGGTAGCAGCTGAGTTCAACCGCCAGAATGTCATACATGTCGCTGATCGAGTCAACCTTGTTCGCGTCGAACTGTGCCTGCAGATGGGCCTTGAGACGACCGGCATCCGGCATTCGCTCGGTACAATAGCGCTTGTTGGACAGCTTGACTCGCTCGCCGGCACGACTGCTCAGTGCCCGTTCGGCGAAGGTCTCTCCGAACCGAGCTTTTACCTGTGAGTCCCCCAGCATGAGTGCGCTGTCGACCACCCCGTTGAGATAGGCAGAACAACTTGCCGAGGTGGCATCCCGCTGACAATCGACCAGGCCATTTGCCCAGATTGCAGGACTCGCCAGCATGACTAACCATCCTAGTTTTCTCATAACCCCTCCGTACTTTGATTCGCCTCCCGATTGGGCAGCGATATCCGCAGTGCGATGTAACCGATCACGGCCGCGAGTGTGGAACCTGCCAGGATCCCGAGGCGCGAGTAGCTGCCGTAGTCCAGTCCGCCATGCTCGAATGCCAGCGATGCGATAAACATCGACATGGTGAAGCCGATGCCACACAGGATGCTGACGGCAAAGATCTGTCTGAAGTTCACTCCTTGCGGCAATTGGGCAATGCCTGATTTCACAGCCAGCCAGCTGATGGTGAAAATCCCGAGCGGCTTGCCGACGAAGAGCCCCAGGATGATCCCCATGGGGAGCGGATTGAGCAGAGCCGAGAAGTAGATCCCCTCCAGCGATACCCCGGCGTTGGCGAAAGCGAACAGTGGCAGGATCAGGAAGGCGCTCCAGGGGTGCAGCACATGCTCCAGATGCTTGAGTGGCGATGCGTAACGCTTGCCGTTGAGGGGGATCATGAAGCCCACGATGACCCCCGCCAGGGTCGCATGGACACCGGACTTGAGCACGGCAACCCAGAGCACCAGGCCGACCAGCATATAGAGTCCAATCCTGTCCTCACCACGGCGATTCATCCAGAGCAAGGTCAGGGTAGCCACCACACCTATCGCCAGCGCAGTCAGCGACAGTTGCTGGGTGTAGAAGAGGGCAATGATGATGATGACCCCCAGATCGTCCATGATAGCCAGCGCCAGCAAGAAGACCTTGAGGCTGGTCGGTACCCGCTTGCCCAGCAGCGCCATGACCCCGAGAGCGAAGGCGATGTCGGTTGCGGCCGGAATCGCCCAGCCAGCACGGGTAGCCTCGTCCCCGTAGTTGAAGAAGCTATAGATGAGTGCCGGTGCCAACATCCCCCCCACGGCAGCAATGGCCGGGAAGGTTGCCTGCACCCGGGAGGAAAGCGCCCCCTCCAGCATCTCTCGCTTCACCTCGAGACCCACCAGCAGGAAGAAGATCGCCATGAAGCCATCGTTGATCCAGAGCAGCAGCGGCTTGTTGATGTCGAGCGCCGCGATGCGAACCTGTACCTCGGTATTGAGGAAGCCCTGATAGTGTTGCGCCAGCGCCGAATTGGCCAGGCCGATGGCAAGCAGGGCGGCCAGGATCAGAATGATCCCGGAAGCGGACTCCAGTTTGAGAAAACGCTTGAATACATCGCTCATATCTAACTACCCATAAAATTGCATCTTTTCAGTCTAGGGCCAGAGTAGCTCAATGAAAAATCGTTTCTAACGGCTGATAACAACGAAAAAACCGAAAGCAAAACAGATAATGCCTGCTATAAGCAGGTTATTTCCCCTTTTCAGGAGCCATCTCTCCACCCGGAATGTTGCATATTAATTCACAGAAAATGCAAAAAGGCACCCGAAGGTGCCTCTAACAGCTGAGTGTCGACTCATCGTCACCTGGGAGACGATACTCGCCCCAGGCTCATTACCTACTCAAATAGCGACAGGCGCCTTGATCCCAGGATGGGGATCATAGCCCTGGATCTCGAAATCCTCGAATCTGTAATCGAAGATGGAGTCAGGTTTGCGCTTGATCACCAGTTGCGGCAGGGGGCGCGGCTCGCGGGTGAGTTGCAGTGCCGTCTGCTCCATGTGGTTGGAATAGAGGTGCACATCGCCACCGGTCCAGACAAAGTCACCCACTTCCAGATCGCACTGCTGCGCCATCATGTGGGTCAGCAGCGCATAGCTGGCAATGTTGAACGGCAGGCCAAGGAAAACATCACAACTACGCTGGTAGAGCTGGCAGGAGAGCTTGCCATCCGCCACATAGAACTGGAAGAAGGCGTGGCAGGGTGCCAACGCCATTTTGTCCAGCTCGCCCACGTTCCAGGCGGAGACGATGATGCGGCGGGAATCCGGGTTGTGCTGGATGTCGTCCACCGCCTTCTGGATCTGGTCGATGACAGACCCATCGGCCGCCGGCCAGGAGCGCCACTGGGCACCATAGACAGGCCCCAGATCACCGTGCTCGTCGGCCCACTCGTCCCAGATGCTGACACCGTGCTCTTTCAGATAGGCGGTGTTGGTATCGCCGTTGAGGAACCAGAGCAGCTCGTGAATGATGGAGCGCAGGTGGCACTTCTTGGTGGTCACCAGCGGGAATCCCTCGGCCAGGTTGAAGCGCATCTGATGACCGAACAGGGAGACGGTCCCGGTGCCGGTGCGATCGGATTTGACGGTCCCTTCATCCAGAATTTTCTGCATCAGGTCGAGATAGGCACGCATTACTTCGCCTCCTTGGGTGCATTGCCGAACAGACGGGGCTGTTTGTAGGCGGCCCAGACCATGAGGCCCCCCGCCACTATCATCGGGGTAGAGAGGATCTGACCCATGCTGATCTCGTTGAAGTAGAGACCCAGCTGACTGTCTGGTTGACGAACAAACTCCACCAGGAAGCGGAACAGGCCGTAGAACAGCAAGAACATCCCGGAAATGGCGCCACGGGGTGGGTGCTTGCGCCAGAACAGGTTCAGGATGATGAAGAGCACCACACCTTCCAGCGCGAACTGGTAAAGCTGGGACGGGTGACGCGGCTCGGGGCCCGCCTCGGGGAAGATGATTGCCCAGGGGACATCGGTCACCCGACCCCACAGCTCGCCGTTCATGAAGTTGCCGATGCGGCCAACACCGAGGCCAAACGGAATCAGCGGTGCCACGAAATCCGCCACGGTGAAGAAGTGGCGCTGGGTTTTGTGGGCAAACCAGATCATGGCGGTGATCACCCCGATGAGGCCACCGTGGAACGACATGCCACCAGTCCATATCTTGAACAGATAGGTCGGGTCTGCGAGGAAGAGATCGAAGTTATAGAACAGCACGTAACCGATGCGCCCTCCCAGGATCACCCCGAGGAAGCCGTAGAACAGCAGATCCGAGACCTCGTTGCGGGTCCAGCCGCTATTGGGTGCATCGGCGCGGCGACCTGCCAGCCACATGGCGAAGGCAAAACCGAACAGGTACATGAGACCATACCAGCGTACCGATAATGGTCCCAAACTGAATGCTACGGGATCAATCTGCGAGAAAACCCAATATCCGTCGTGCTGCATAGGCGGCCCCAATCATAAGAAAAGCCGCATTCTCCGATCATTCTTACGCAGTAACAAGGTGGAATATCAATCGGGCAGCCTGACCTTGTGCCCAGCCCGCAGCAATCCGCCCAGACCGTGCTCTTCCAGATATCGGGCGAACAGGCCCCGCAGCACGTGAGGATTGTCATGCTTGAGACCATCCGCCATCAGCGCCTTCAACTCGCCAAGGTCGGATTGCCGCAGCACGTATTTGATACGGGAGATGTTGTGGGTATTCATGCTGAAACGGCGATAGCCCATGGCCAGCAGCAGCAGCACTCCGACCGGATCGCCAGCCAGCTCGCCACAAACAGAGACCGGCTTGTGATAGCGCTGAGAGGCATCGACCAACAGTTGCAAAGCGCGGATCACCGCGGGATGGAAGGCATCGTAGATGCTGGCGACACGGGCATTGTTGCGATCCACCGCCAGCAGGTACTGAGTCAGGTCGTTGCTGCCCACCGACCAGAAGTCGATGAGCGGCGCCATCTCCGGCAGGATGTACAGCGCGGAGGGGACTTCGATCATCACCCCGAGACTGGGGTAGCGGATCACCGCATCGCGGCTGGCCGCTTCTTCCGACACCTCGCGCCACGCCTGATCCAGCAGACGACGGGAGGCCTTGATTTCACTGACACTGCTGATCATCGGCAGCATGATGGCCAGATTGTCCAGCCCTTCGCTGGCCCGCAACATGGCCTTGAGCTGCACCAAGAAGAGTTCGGGGTGATCCAGGGTGAGCCGGATCCCCCGCCAACCAAGGAAGGGATTTTCCTCCACGATGGGGAAATAGGGCAGTTGCTTGTCCCCCCCCACGTCCAGAGTCCGCATGCAAACCGGGCGATCCCGATAGGTTTCCAGGATCCCGCGATAGCGGGCAGTCTGCTCCCACTCCGAAGGGAAGCTGTCCTGCAGCATGAAGGGGATCTCGGTGCGATAGAGCCCGACCCCGTCCGCCAGATGATTGAGGGAGATCTCGGTATCCGCACTCAGCCCTGCGTTGAGCAGCAGAGAGACCTTGGTGCCGTCGGCAGTCTCGGAGGGCTGGCTGTCGACGCTACGCACCAGGGTGTCGAGTGCCCGCTCCTCACTCAGCAGTTGCCGGTACTCGGTCAGGATCACCTGGTTGGGTTCGATGAAGAGATCGCCGCTGTAGCCATCGATGACCAGAGTGCGCCCGCCGATGTCACCGAGGGGCAGATCCACCCCCATGATGGCCGCCACCCCCATGGCACGGGCCAGGATGGCGGCATGGGAGTTGGTCCCGCCCTTGAGCGACACCACACCGCTCAGAAATTCCCTCGGGATCTCCGCAAGGATGGTGGCCGTCACTTCATCGGCGACCAGCACCACGGGTTCGCCGATGGTGAGCTGCTCGGGTTCGTCCTGCACCAGCCGGCTGATGAGCCGCTGGGCGATGTCTTTCACATCGGTGGAACGTTCCCGCAGATAGGGATCCTTCATCCCCTTGAACTGCTCTATCAGCCGATCGCTGATGAGTTTGACCGCCGAGATCGCCGTCCAGTGTTCCTTGCTGACCTTGTTGCGGATGGGCTTGATGTAGCCGGGATCGTTCAACAGGTGCAGATAGATGTCGAAGATGGCGACCGAGTCCTGGCTGTAGCTCTCGCGAAAGCGCAGTGCCAGGCTTTCCAGATCATGGCGCACTTCCTCCACCGCCAGCTCGAGACGGGCAAGCTGCTTGGCATGATCCTCGTCCTTGCGCGGCGTGATGGTATTGAGCGCCTTGCGCGGACGCCACACCCAGGCCTTGGCGATGGCGATGCCACTCGCCCCGGCAATACCGCGCAGCGGCTTGCTCCAGTCGGTCTTCTGCAGCCACCCCTTGGCCTGGGCCTGGGCGATGCGGGCAGCCAGCTGAGCCGCCAGGGTGACCATGAAGGACTCCTCCCCCTCATCGAAGAGGCGGCTCTCCTTCTGCTGCACGACCAGAATCCCCACTACCTGACGCTGATGCATGATGGGAGCGCCGAGGAAGGAGCGAAACGCCTCTTCCGCCACATCGGGCAGGAACTTAAAACTGGGGTGAGAGGGGGCATCCGCCAGGTTGATCAGCTCTTCACGCTGACCCACCAGGCCGACGATACCCTGCTCGAACGGCAGGGTGGCCTTGCCCACGGCCGATTCGGCCAGACCATCGGTCGCAGCCAGTCGATAGCGGCGCATGTCCGGCTCGGCTACATAGACGGAGCAGCAGTCCACCGTCATGGCGAGCCGGGTCTGGCTCACCAATGCTTGCAAGGCCTGTTCGAGGGTGTTGGCCTCGGCCATGCTTTCCACGATGCGTCTGAGTTCCGTCAGCAACTAGTTGTGCTCCTTAACGCGAGCGGTTGCGCCGCCCATCTTTTCGGTTAGCCTGCACCACGGGGACTGGCATGGCCAGCGGGGCAAACTCCTTCATCACCCGGCGGTAAACCTCCCGCTTGAAGGAGACGACCTGACGAACCGGGTACCAGAAGCTGACCCAACGCCAATCATCAAATTCCGGGTGACCATGACAGCCAAACTGGATCCTGGACTCTTTGCCAGGATCGAGCTGCAACAAAAACCATTTCTGCTTCTGGCCAATACAGACCGGTGAACTGTCCCAGCGGACGAGTCGTTTGGGTAAGCGATACTTCAGCCAGTTGCGACTGGTCGCCAGTATGGTCACATCGTCCTGCTTGAGCCCTATCTCCTCATACAGCTCACGATACATGGCCTGCTCCGGCGATTCACCATCATCAACCCCCCCCTGCGGAAACTGCCAGGAGTGCTGCCCATAGCGCTTAGCCCACAATACTTGTCCGTCACGGTTACAGATCACGATGCCGACATTGGGACGAAATCCGTCACCATCTATCACGTGATCACCTTATAAAGGCTGAATCTATAACGAGATTGTTCCACATTCACCCCGTGGCGGCAAACAGGGACTGTCATCTTCCATTCATGAATAACTTGGCATTTCAAGCAAAGTTATAAACAAATTGAAGGTTCATGCTAGGCAAGTTGCCCACCCAGACTGTGCATAAACCTGTGATCAAGCAGGTATATACAGTAGTTTTATACTGTGGCATTGCACGGAAGCATATCATACCCGATTCACTTAAAAACAAAATATACATTTAAATACATAAGGTTATAGTTTAATTGCTGGATCAAGATCCATGTCTTTTGCCTAAGAGGATCCTGCCTGTCAATTGTGAACAAGTTCGACTGCTCAAAGATCCACCAAGACGGATTTATCCACAGATATGGCGCATTATCTGCACCGAAATGGCGCTGAAAATCGGCGTACTCTCACATTTATTTCTGGTGCCACGCTTCCTTTCACCACTTTACGCCAGTTATCCAAGATTTCTGTGGATAACTGTGTGCAACAGCTCGCACAAACCCTTGGACAACTCGTTTATGCGGGGATCCGGCGGGCCAACATACTGGATAAATAAAGTAAAACCCTTTAAAATCATTTAGATATGTTGAATTCTGTCACCCATGTCCCCCTGTGTATAGTCGGGCGAGGATCGGTTATAAAATCAGCGATACCATGCAAGGATCCGTATTGCGATGTCTATTATCTCCAGAGGAGCCCTCATGCCTGCCAATCCCCAGTCAGAACAAGAGCTGCTCAGTCGAGCCTACGCCATGGCTGGCTTCACTCTGGCCCAGCTTGCCGCAACGGCGGGCATCCCCGTACCGCGGGATCTCAGACGTGACAAGGGCTGGACAGGGCAGTTGATCGAGTGGCAGCTGGGGGCCAGTGCAGGTAGCCGTCCCGAGCAGGATTTTCCGGATCTCGGTATCGAGCTCAAGACGATCCCCGTCGATCCTCAAGGGCGCCCGCTGGAAACCACCTTTGTCTGCGTGGCCCCCCTCATCGGGGTCAGCGGCCAGCGCTGGGAGGAGTCGAACGTGCGCAACAAGCTGTCGCGGGTGCTCTGGATCCCGGTGGAAGGCAGCCGCGACATCCCTGTCGGCGACCGTCGCGTCGGCATGCCGCTGCTATGGAGCCCGAATGAAGAGGAAGAAGGACTGCTGCGACAGGACTGGGAAGAGCTGATGGACATGATAGTGCTGGGGGAAGTGGAGCAGATCAGCGCCCGCCACGGCCAAGTATTGCAGCTGCGCCCCAAGGCGGCCAACAGCAAGGCGCTGACCCGCGCTATCGGCCGCAATGGCCAACCCATCATGACGCTACCACGGGGCTTCTACCTCAAGATCGAGTTCACCCATCAACTCCTGCAGCGCCATTTTGCCCTCCCCCTTTGATCCTGTTTATCAACATCCTTGTCATAAAGTGATATAAAAATAACCAGCGCTACTTTCTTCGCAGCCAGTGACAAGGAGTCCATATGCCGATCAACAAGCAATTCCTCAAATCGCGTCCCGAGGTAAAGGTGACCTTTGCCGTCGAAAAGGAGGCCGCCGGTGATGCCGAGCAGGTCTTGCTGCTGGGTGAATTCAGCCAGTGGCAGCCCATTGAACTGAAGAGGATGAAAAACGGGGAGTTCAAGGCGACACTCAACCTGCCGACCGATGGCCCCAGCCATTTCGAGTATTGCTATCAGCTAGTGCAACCCGATGGTGAAACTCTTTATGACAACGACTGGGAGGCGGACGACTACGTGCCTGGCCCCTTCGGGCGTGACAACTCTGTGGTGCGGGTCAGCCAGCCCAGTTGAGCCAATACCCCGCACACGGATACAAAAAAGGCTCGCCATTGGCGAGCCTTTTCACTACCTGTCGAGCTTTTCGCCGACATACCGACACCAATTCGAATCGAATTAGTTGAGCTTCTCTTTGATACGAGCAGCTTTGCCGGACAGGTTGCGCAGGTAGTACAGTTTGGCGCGGCGAACATCACCACGACGCTTCAGTTCTACACTGTGGATCAGCGGAGAGTGAGTCTGGAATACACGCTCAACACCTTCGCCGTTGGAGATCTTGCGAACGGTGAAAGCAGAGTGCAGACCGCGGTTACGCTTGGCAATCACGATGCCTTCGAAAGCCTGCAGACGCTCTTTACCACCTTCTTTAACACGAACTTGAACACGTACGGTGTCGCCCTGGGCAAAAGCCGGGATGTCGGTACGCAGTTGCTCTTGTTCAAGCTGCTGAATAATCTTGCTCATTGTCTTTCCTTACCTAGGATAAACTGAAAACTCTACTTAACGCTGTCACGCACTTCGCGGACATACTCGGCAAGAAGTGATTCTTGCTCGTCAGTCAGAGCTAGGTTGTTAATAAGTTCCGGCCTTCTCTGCCAGGTTCGTCCGAGCGATTGCTTGAGTCGCCAGCGCCGAATCACTTCGTGATTGCCGCTTGTCAGCGCCTCGGGCACCGTCAGCCCATCCAACACCTCCGGCCGAGTATAGTGGGGATGATCCAGCAGGCCATCCGTGAAGGAGTCCTGCTCGGCACTGGCCTGATCACCCAAGACCCCCGGGACCAGACGCGAAACCGCATCGATCAGGGTCATGGCAGGCAACTCGCCACCACTTAACACGTAATCTCCGATAGACCACTCTTCGTCGACTTCGGTTTGTATCACGCGCTCATCGATACCTTCGTATCGACCGGCGACCAGAATCAGTTTCTGATTCGTCGCCAACTCGGTCACGCCCGCTTGAGTCAGCTTGCGTCCCTGAGGAGAGAGATAGATGACTTTCGCCCCGTCTCCCGCCGCTTGCTTGGCTGCATGAATGGCATCACGCAGCGGCTGAACCATCATCAACATGCCGGGCCCACCACCATAAGGACGATCATCGACCGTACGGTGTTTGTCGTGGGTGAAGTCCCGAGGGTTCCAGCACTCAATCTGCAGCAGGCCACTCTTGACGGCCCGACCCGTTACCCCGTGCTCGGTAATGGCTCGGAACATTTCCGGGAAGAGGCTAATGACCCCAATCCACATAAGAAACCTCCGGCACCCGTGTTAGCGCGGGAAACTAGAAACCAGGATCCCAATCAACTTCGATTGTTCGAGCAGTCAGATCAATATTCTTGATCACCTGCTCTTCCAGGAACGGTATCAACCGCTCCTTTGCACCAAAGGCATCTTTTACATTGGCCTCAACCACCAACACATCGTTGGAGCCGGTTTCCATCAATTCGGTCACCTTGCCCAGGTCGTATCCCTTGGTGGTTACCACGGTGCAACCAATGAGGTCACGCCAGTAGAACTCCCCTTCGGGCAACGCAGGCAACAGATCGGCGGGGACGCCAATCTCGACGTTGGTCAATGCCAGGGCATCCTCACGCACATCGATACCATCGAGTTTGCAGATCAGACCCTTGTTATGACGCTTCCAGGATGACACCCGGATTTCACGCCACGCCCCGTTCTGATTGATCAGCCAGGGGTTGTAATCGAAAATCGCTTCGGCAACATCGGTGAAGGAGTTCACTTTAAGCCAGCCCTTGATCCCGTAAACGGTCCCCAGGGTGCCCAGAACTACAGGTTTTTCCACCTTAACTCCCTACCGTTTGGCTGATTAAGCAGCTTTGGCAGCGTCTTTGATCAGCTTGGCAACGCGGTCAGAAACAGCGGCACCAGTAGCAACCCAATGCTCGATACGAGCCAGGTCCAGGTTCAGCTTTTCAGCGTTACCAGCAGCAACCGGGTTGAAGAAACCGACGCGCTCGATGAAACGACCGTCACGGGCGTTACGGCTGTCAGCAACTACTACCTGGTAGAACGGACGCTTTTTCGCGCCACCACGTTGTAAACGAATGGTTACCATATCGTCCTCATAAACATCTAATGAACAAGGCCTGCAAATACGCAGACCCTAGCTTAAAATAAGCCGCGTAATTCTACTTGGATTCGTAATAATTGCAACCAAGCCAGCTATTTTTTGCGCAGGGATTGGCATGAAAAAGGCTCACCGGGGTGAGCCTTTCTACCTGACCAGCAGGAAAATCAGAACGGACCGCGACCGCCACCACCGAATCCGGGGGGCAGCATGTTCTTCATCTGGCCCATCATCTTGCGCATGCCGCCCTTGCCGGACATTTTCTTCATCATGCGCTGCATCTCGGTGAACTGCTTGAGCAGCTTGTTCACATCCTGGACCTGCATGCCGGAGCCCGCAGCGATGCGGCGCTTGCGGGAGCCCTTGATGAGATCGGGATGGGCACGCTCTTTCGGCGTCATGGAGCTGATAATGGCCTCCATCCGCACGGTGAGCTTGTCATCCATCTGATCCTTGATGTTGTCCGGCAGGCCGGACATGCCAGGCAGCTTGTCGAGCATCCCCATCATGCCACCCATGTTGCGCATCTGGGCCAGCTGCTCACGGAAGTCTTCCAGATCGAAGCCCTTGCCACTCTTGACCTTGCTGGCCAGCTTGGCCGCCTTCTCTTTATCGACGTTGCGCTCCACCTCTTCGATGAGAGAGAGCACATCCCCCATACCGAGGATGCGGGAGGCGAGACGATCCGGGTGGAACGGCTCCAGCGCGTCGGTCTTCTCGCCCATACCGATGAACTTGACCGGTTTGCCGGTGATGTGGCGCACCGACAGTGCGGCACCACCGCGGGCATCACCGTCTGCCTTGGTAAGGATCACACCGGTGAGCGGCAGCGCCTCGTTGAAGGCCTTGGCGGTATTGGCAGCATCCTGGCCTGTCATGGCATCCACCACGAACAGGGTTTCGACCGGCTTGATGGTGGCGTGCAGATCCTGGATCTCCGCCATCATTTCGCCATCGACGTGCAGACGACCGGCAGTATCGACGATCACCACGTCATAGAACTTCTTGCGCGCCTGATCGATGGCGGCAGTGGCAATGGCGATCGGTTTCTGGCTGGCATCACTCGGGAAGAAGTCGACACCGATGTCGCCCGCAAGTGTCTCAAGCTGCTTGATCGCCGCCGGACGGTAGACGTCCGCACTGACCACCAGCACCTTCTTCTTGCTGCGCTCCTTGAGCAGTTTGGCCAGTTTGCCGACCGTAGTGGTCTTACCGGCCCCCTGAAGACCTGCCATCAGGATGATGGCCGGCGGCTGGGCAGCCAGGTTGAGCTGTTCGTTGGCCTTCCCCATCACGGTGACCAGTTCGCCATGGACGATCTTGATGAACGCCTGGCCCGGGCTCAGGGATTTGGCCACTTCCTGGCCCACGGCTCGTTCCTTGACGCGCGCCACGAAATCGCGCACCACCGGCAGGGCGACGTCCGCCTCGAGCAACGCCATGCGGACTTCGCGCAGGGTATCCTTGATGTTCTCTTCGGTCAGGCGGCCGCGGCCGCTGACATTGCGCAGGGTGCGCGAGAGTCGTTCAGTCAAATTTTCAAACATGACGCTTTCCGGTTCTTGGCGTGACACTGGGGGCATTATACCCCGGTCAGCACTCTAGGGACGATTACTCGCCGCTTGCCGCGGCGGCCTGCCATCGAACGGGCAGGTCAACAAATGGAGGGCAGTATACCTCAGTCAACGCCGGAGGACGATTATTCGCCGCACGGTGGCCATCAACGCCTACTTATATGTGGGCAGTTAGCCTCTGGCACAACTGGCGAGCATATCTTGTGCAAGGTATACTGCCCCTCTTATCCATAAAGCTTGTTTGACAACGACCTGGTTATGATCGTGATCTCTGTTCTGGCCCTGGCGTTTTACCTGCTGGCCATCATCGCCTCACTGCACCTGCTGCTCAGCGCCAAGCCCGTCGGGCAAGTATCGCTGTTCGCCTGTGTCGGCCTGGCCCTGACCGCCCATGGCATGGCGGTGGGCAGCGAAGTGCTGGTCACCCATTCCGGCCAGAATCTCAGCATGTTGAACGTGGCGTCCCTGGTCAGCCTTATCATCAGTTGCTTCATGACCTGCGTCACCCGACGCTTCAACGGCTGGATCCTGCTGCCCGTCGTCTACAGTTTTTCAGCCCTGCTGCTGGCGGCCAGCGCGCTCATTCCCGGGCGCTACATCACCCATCTGGAAGCGCACCCCCAGTTACTGCTGCACATAGGCCTCGCGCTGATGGCCTATTCGGTACTGATGATCGCCTGCTTGTTTGCCCTCCAGCTTGCCTGCCTGGACAGGCAACTGAAATCCAGAAAGATCAGCCACCTGCCAGCCATGCCACCCCTGATGACGGTGGAGAAGCGCCTGTTTCAGCTCATTTCCGCAGGTCTGCTGCTGCTGACCCTCTCCATCGCATCCGGCCTGTTCTTCCTGGAAGACATGTTTGCCCAGGGCAAATCCCACAAGGCCATCCTCTCTATCCTGGCCTGGTGCGTCTACGCTCTGCTGCTCTGGGGTCACCATACCCGTGGCTGGCGCGGCCGCAAGGTCATCATGCTGAGCCTCATCGGCAGCTTCATCCTGACACTGGCCTATTTTGGCAGCCGTTTCGTCAAGGAAGTGCTGCTTAGCTGACACACGAACATTCCCCAACCATCCTTACAGGAGCCCTTCTTGGACAGTATCTCAACGAGTACATTGCTGATTGTTCTCGTTATCTTGATCCTTTTGTCAGCCTTCTTCTCCAGTTCCGAAACCGGTCTAATGTCGCTCAACCGCTACAAGCTGCGGCATCTGGCCCAGACCAAGCACAAGGCTGCCCGCCGGGTCGAGAAGCTGCTGGCCAGGCCGGACCGCCTGCTTGGCCTCATTCTCATCGGCAACAATCTGGTCAACATCCTGGCCTCCGCCATCGCGACCATCGTCTGCATCCGGCTGTTCGGGGATCTCGGCGTCGCCATTGCCACCTTCGGGCTGACCCTGGTGGTGCTGGTATTCGGGGAAGTCACCCCCAAGACACTGGCGGCCATGTTCCCCGAGCGGATAGCCTACCCTGCCTCCTGGATCCTCAAGGGGCTGATGGTGCCGTTCACCCCCCTTGTCTGGCTCATCAACAGCATCACGAACCTGCTGCTGAAACTCTTGCGTCTAGAGCACAACAAGGATGACTCCCTCAATTCCGAAGAGCTGCGCACCATCGTCAACGAGGCGGGCAATCTCATTCCCAAGCACCACCAGGAGATGCTGATAAGCATCCTGGATCTCGACAAGATGACGGTGGAGAACATCATGGTCCCGCGCAGCGAGATCTCCGCCATCGACATCAATGACGACTGGAAGATCATACTGCGCCAGCTGGCCCACTGCGCCCACACCAAGATCCTGCTCTATCGCGACAATATCGATGACGTCGTCGGCTTCCTGCACTCACGGGATGCCCTGAGACTGGTCGCCCGGGATCAGTTCAGCAAGTCCAGCCTGCTGCGGGAAGTCGACCCCATCTATTTCATCCCCCAGGGGACCCCCCTCAACGTGCAGTTGGCCAAGTTCCAGCGCAACAAGGAGCGAATTGGCCTTATCGTCGACGAATATGGCGATATTCAGGGGCTGATCACCCTGGACGACATCCTGGAAGAGATTGTCGGTGACTTCACCACCTCCATGACACCGACCCCGAGTGACGAGATCCATCCCCAGCCGGACGGCTCCTTCCTGGTCGAAGGCTCCGCCAGCATCCGCGAGCTGAACAAGGAGATGGACTGGCACCTGCCCATGGACGGCCCACGGACCCTCAATGGCGCCATCCTGGAGTACCTTGAGGAGATCCCCCAACCCAACATCAGTGTCAGGCTGGCGGGCTACCCTATCGAGATTCTCGAAGTGGAGAACAACATGGTGAAGATGGCAAGGATCATGCCGCACCTGTACCGGGACGATTCAGAGTACGAGGATTGAAAAAAGGCTGCCGATGGCACAATGCTGTTCAGATAAGCACTTTTTTGACTGATTATTCATAAATTGGATTTGAGTTGAGGGGGCAAGGCTGTGTCCAGTCGATCTTCCTCCAGCCTTTATCCAGCGGGGCTTGCAATAGAAAGAGGGAGGCATCATGCCTCCCTCGCTTTTTTGTCCTGATACTACGTGGACTGGAACTCAAATTCTCTTAAGTGAACAGCATTGTGCCGATGGCAGCCTTTTTGCTTCACTCGCTCTCGTCATCCGGCTCCAGCACCAGAGTGGGGATGAGCTCACCGAACACCTGCTGCAACTCGTCACGGTTTGCCAGCAAATCCTGCAGCGTATAACCATCCATCACCGCGAGGAAGGCGTTCATCGCCTCCTTCAAGGCACTCTTGAGCAGACAGACGGAGACGATATGGCAGACCGGGGAGCTGCAGTCGATCCCGTCCAGATTGCCTTCCAATGCCCGGATCACTTGCCCGATATTGATCTCGTCGGGGGAGCGCGCCATGCGGATGCCACCATTCTTGCCGCGTTGTGACTGTAGATAGCCCAGTTTCACCAACTGGTTCACCACCTTCACCATGTGGTTGCGGGATACGTCGTACAAGGCGGATACCTTGGCCACGCTCGACAGTTCCCCCTCCGGCAGGGTAGCCAGATAGAGCAGGGCTCTCAATCCAAAATCGGTATAGCTCGTTAGTCTCATAGTGCCTGTAGCGCCTAGCGCGAAGAATTGATGATTGATCCAGATCAATTAAACATTTAGGATGCAACTTAATAAGTGACATTCCAGATGTTCAATTAGAAAGGACCTCCTATGTTAGACCAAGCCACCATCGCCGTCATCAAGAGCACCATTCCTTTGCTCGAATCGGCGGGCCCTGACCTCACACGGCACTTTTATCAGCGCATGTTCAGCCACAATCCCGAGTTGAAGGATCTCTTCAACCTGGCTCACCAGCGTAGCGGGGGACAGCCCTTGGCACTGTCCAGTGCGGTGGCGGCCTATGCTAGGAACATTGACAATCTGGGGGCCCTGGCCGGAGCCGTTGAACGCATCGCCCACAAACACACGGGTTTCCTGATCCAGCCGGAACAATATCACATTGTGGGTAGTCATCTCTTGGCCACGCTCAAAGAAATGGGTGGCAACGCTGTCACGGAGGAGGTCCTTACCGCCTGGGGCAAGGCGTACGGTGTGCTGGCCGACATCTTTATCGGCCGGGAGAGCGAGCTCTATCGGGAGAAGGCAAGCCAGGACGGTGGTTGGCAGGGAACCCGCCCTTTCATCATCAAGGAGAAGCGTCAGGAGAGTGAACTCATCACCTCTTTCGTCCTGGCACCCCTCGATGGCAACCCCGTGTTGCGTTTCAAACCGGGGCAATATCTCAGTATCAAGCTGGTTCATCCCGCCCTCGAGCATCAGGAGATCCGCCAGTACTCCCTCTCGGACGCCCCCAATGGCCGCGACTACCGCATCAGCGTCAAGCGCGAACCCAGGGGTCAGGCCTCCAACCTGTTGCATGATCATCTTCACATCGGTGACACGGTCGACATCATGCCGCCGGCCGGCGACTTCTTCCTGCAAGAGGTGACAGACACGCCCGTGGTGCTGATCTCCGCCGGGGTCGGCCTCACCCCCATGCTGAGCATGCTCAACCACTTGCTGGCCGAGGGCCCGGATATGGATATTCGCTGGCTTCACGCCTGCGAACACGGCGCCCACCACGCGTTCAGGGACGAGATCCGGGCAAAGAGCAGGCAACACGGGAAACTGGAGAGCCGGATCTGGTATCGGGAGCCGGGGGAGCAGGATGTCAAAGGAGAGGATTACGACTTCAGCGGCACTCTGGCACTGGAGCAGGTCACCGACCTCATTCCGGCCGACGCCCACTACTATTTCTGCGGCCCTGTCCCGTTCATGAAGGCAGTCAAAGCTCAGCTGGAGAATGTGGGCGTGCCTGCCGAGCGGATGCACTACGAGGTCTTCGGCCCCCATCAGGGCCTCTGATCCCTCCCCTGACCGGGAAAATGCACAAGGCCCACAAGCACAGCTTCGTGGGCCTTGTAATATCCGTCATTCCGCACCTGATTTTCCCTTTTTCGCGGCTTGACAGCGATCGGCTGTTTTGATCTATTACTGCTTTTTGC
>NZ_JAPDBZ010000024.1:0-40704 GCF_027705505.1 Aeromonas sp. QDB56 | reverse complement strand
GCCCATGATGAGTCTGGCAATGCCACTGCTTGATAGTATGCTCGTCCATCCAGATGGTCAGCGACCCGCGTTGTACCAACGCTTGGTTATATTCTTTCCAGTTGGTGATGTTGTGTTTTGACTTGCCCATCGACTGTGCTCGGTGATTGATCCGGGAGATCAGATCACCACTTGGCTAGATAGTTCCCCGATTTGTGCAACAAGGCCGATCTCGACTATTTACAGCTTGGCAACGCAAGGTACAATTAAAATCGTACTTGGCGCCGCTCAACTGATCGATACTTGATCAACTAGCGCAAAGAATGATCATGCGTCGGCCCTGCCCGATCTCTGCCGCTGGAGAGTCCGATAGCATGATCATTGGCAGGGGGAAGACCAATAACAGGGCCAGGTAAAACATGATCCTGGCGATCATCAGGGGGGTTTTGAGGGACTGGGTCACTATTTTTCGGTACGGCCACATGATGGTTTGCTCCCTGCACTGTGGTGTTGTTGTTGTCGATAAGCCGCGCCGTCGAGGCATCTGCGGCTCTGCTCGTCCATGAACGGTGTCAAGCAGTACCCTGATTAGCAGCCACGGCAGACCGGGTCAACGGGCCACGGAGGGCCGGAAATGACCCACAGACAGGGTTGTGCTGCCAGGGGCGAACATAACAACCAGAGTGCAAACCAGATTCGTAAAAACGTCGCAGCAATCACTGTCAGCACACTTTCTTCCAGCAGGTTGTGAGGCACAACCAAAACGGGGAGTTGCGCCGTGGGCTGCGCTGTGATGCCCCCTCCCAGGCAGAGCGGTGCCCTGCGTGCGGCTCGGGTTCCCCGGCCTGGATGGCTTGGCTCTTGCTACTCAATCTGGCTACTCAATCTGACTAACCGGTCTGGCAGCACGGCCTTGATGCTGAGCCTTGATTACGCACGCTATACACGCACTCTGGCTGCACCGAGCCAGTGTGACTGCGCTAGTCGGTTGCAGGCCGATCGCCGGGCTGCTGCGCCCCCAGCAGCGTGGTGCCGTAGGAGTTGTCCACCGTGCAGCGCCACTGCCCGCCGGGCTCTTTGCGAAACACATAAGTGGCGCGCCGGGTCTCGTCGATCCACCCCTCCCCGACCGGGTAGCGCAGCCGGGTCTCCATGATCACCAGGGCATTGTCTGCCCCCTCGATCACCTCCATGGCCCCCTGGGTCACCTCAAGCTGACCGTCAAAGTAATCGGAGATGGCAGTGAAGGCGCGGCGGATGGCGGGAATGCCGCGCACTACCATGCCGGGTTTGACCACCAGGGCGGCGTCTTCGGCGTAGAAGGCCATCAGGGCGTCGAAGTCGCGCCGGGAGATGGCGGCGTCACAGGTCTCGATCAGGGTGCGCAGGGGATGCGGGCTCATGCCGTGCTCCTTGTTTCAGGGGGATCTGGGCGGGCTACCCGCCCAATACCGGACATCAATACCGGACATAAAAAATCCCCCGCTCTCGCGAAAAAGCGGGGGATCGTCAGCGTCTCATGACGGCTTAACCGAGCAGGAAGGCCTTGAGGCGGCCAAAGTCAGCGGGCAGATCGTGAGACAGGAGCGGCAGCGCGGCGTGCTTGGCGAGCGGGCCCGGCAGCGGTACATCCAGATTCAGGATCTCGTCTACCGACTCCTTGAACTTGGCCGGATGGGCGGTGCAGAGGAACACACCGACCTCGTCTTGCCCAAGCTGCTCGTTCAGCAGATCCCAGGCAATCGCCCCGTGGGGCTCGCACAGGTAATCCAGCTGATGCAGGCGCTGCAACGCATCCCGGGTCTGGGCATCGTCGCGCATCCCTGAGCCCAAGGTTTCCAGCGCCCAGCCCTTGCGACGGCACAGCTCTTCCACGCGCGGCCAGTTGTTGGGGCGGCTCACGTCCATGGCGTTCGACAGGGTCGCGACTGTCTGGTGCGGCTCCCACTGGCCGGTTTTCAGGTAGCGCGGCACGGTGTCGTTGGCGTTGGTGGCGGCGATAAAGCGCTTCACCGGCAGCCCCAGCGCCTTGGCGATGAGACCCGCGGTGAGGTTGCCAAAGTTGCCGGACGGCACGCTGATGACCGCCTTGGCGCGATCGGCTTTCGGCAACTGGGCCACGGCTTCGAAGTAGTAGCAAACCTGGGCCAGCAGGCGGCTGATGTTGATGGAGTTGGCGGAGTTGAGGCCGATGGCGGTCTTGAGCCCTTCATCGTCGAAGGCATCTTTGACCAGCGCCTGGCAGGCATCGAAGTCACCGTCGATGGCGAGGGTGCGGATGTTGCCGCCGAGGGTGCAGAAGAGCGCCTCCTGCAAGGGGCTTATCTTGCCCTTGGGGTAGAGGATCACCACTTCAATCCCCTCCAGGCCGTAGAAGGCGTGGGCCACGGCGGCGCCGGTGTCGCCGGAGGTGGCGGTGAGAATGGTGATCTTGTCATTGGTTCTGAACGCAGCCAGACACTGGGCCATGAAGCGGCCGCCGAAATCCTTGAACGCCAGGGTCGGGCCGTGGAACAGCTCGAGGGCATAGGTGCCATCTTTGAGCTTCACCAGGGGCGCCGGGAAGGTGAAAGCAGCATCGATAAGCTCGCTCACCTTGGCAGCCGGTACTTCGTCACCCAGCAGGTGGCTCAGGATGCGGGCCGAGCGCTCGGCCAGCGGCAGATCCAGCAGGGCATCCACGTCGGCCAGCGGCTCCAGGGTCTCTGGGAAGAACAGCCCCTGCTCGCGGCCCAGACCCTGACGCACCGCCTGCGCGAAGCTCACCTGTTCACTCTTGTCCTTGATGTTGTAAAGATTCATAGCTCGCTTCCTGTTACCCGTGCCCCGGCCATGTCCAGTTTGCAGACCCGGGCAAATCCATCTTCATTGCGCACGAAGTGCGCTTCCATCCACTCTTTCATGCGTTCGGCCTGGGCCAGATCCTTCATCACCACGAACACGGTGGGACCGGACCCCGAGATGCCGGTGGCCAGCGCCCCGTTCTGGGCCCCCTGGGCCCGCACCTCGTTGAAGCCTTCAATCAGGGCCGCGCGATAAGGCTCGGCGATCACGTCTTTCAGGACGCTGGCGGCCAGCCCTTCCTGGCGGCTGTAGCTGGCATGCACGAAGGCGGCAAGTCGGCGGCCATAGGTGAGGCAGTCCTGGCGACGATACTGGGCCGGCAGGATGGCGCGGGCGGCGGCGGTGGAGACCACGGTGCCCGGGTAGCAGACCACCCAGTACCACTCGTCAAACACCGGGATGCCCTGGCTGATGACGCCCCCCTCCTCCAGCACCAGCTGCATGCCGCCCAGATAACAGGGCGCCACGTTGTCGTAATGGACGGAGCCGGAGATCTTCCCTTCCATCTCCCCCATCAGCAGCAGCAGGTCGTGTTCATTCAGGGGCGCACCGTGGAAGGCGTTGAGTCCTTCCAGCGCCGCCACCACGCTGCAGGCGCTCGATCCCAGGCCCGAGCCCACCGGCAGGTTCTTCTCCAGCACCATTTCCAGCGGCTTGAGACCCAGGCCGCGCTTCTCAAGCGCCTCGCCATAGGCGACCCAGCAGTCGTGGAGGATGTTCTTTTTCGGGTCGTCCGGCAACTTGTGGGCGTAACGGCCAACGGAGGAGAGAGCGAAAGGCACCTCTGCCGATTTGACCTGGACGCGGTCACCCAGCAGGGAGCCATCCACGGGGGCGAGCGCCGCCCCCAGGACGTCAAAGCCCACGCTCAGGTTGGCGCTGGAGGCCGGGGCATAGGCCACCACGCTGCCGCCGATTTCTACATTCGGGTTCATCTCTGAACTCATGTTACAGCTCCTGCTTCCAGTTCTGGGTGCGCAGCACGTCGGCGAAGACACCGGCGGCGGTCACTTCGGTCCCTGCGCCATAGCCGCGCAGTACCAGGGGGATGGGCTGGTAATAGGTGGAGAAGAAGGCGAGCGCGTTCTCCCCGTCTTTTACCTTGAACAGGGGCTCGTCACCACCCACCGCCTTGATGGCCACCTTGCACTTGCCACCCTCGATGGAGCCGACGTAGCGCAGCACCTTGCCTTCACGCTGGGCCGCCGCGAACTGGTCGCGGAACCAGCCGTCGGCCTCGGGCAGGCGGGCCATGAAGGCTTCCACGTCGCCGCTCACATCAAAGCCCGGCGGCAGTGCCTGCTCCACCTCCACATCGGAGAGCTCCAGCGCCATGCCGGCCTCGCGGGCCAGGATCAGGAGCTTGCGAGCCACGTCCATGCCATTCAGGTCATCGCGGGGATCCGGCTCGGTGAAGCCGTTGCCGCGGGCGATCTGGGTAGCCTCAGAGAAGGCCATCCCCTCGTCCAGCTTGCCGAAGATGAAGGAGAGCGACCCGGACAGGATGCCGTCGAAGGCACGCAGCTTGTCACCGGCCTTGATGAGGTTTTGCAGGTTCTCGATGACCGGCAGGCCTGCGCCCACGTTGGTCTCGTACAGGAACTTGCGGCGGGTCTGACGGGCGGTGCGACGCAGCGCCTTGTAGTAATCCAGCGACCCGGTGTTGGCCTTCTTGTTCGGGGTGACCACGTGGAAACCGGCCCCCAGGAAATCGGCGTACTGGACGGCCACGGCTTCGCTCGAGGTGCAATCGACGATCACCGGGTTGATGAGGTGGCTCTCTTCCACCAGCTTCTTCACCGCCTCCAGGCTGAAACTGCCTTGTGCTTCCACCAGCTGTTCACGCCAGTTGGCGAGGGCCAGACCATCCTTGTTGACCGCCATCTGACGGCTGTTGGCGATGCCGACCACCCGCAGACCGGTGCCCTGCTCGGCCAGTACCGGCTGCTGGCGGGCAATCTGATCCACCAGGGCCGCACCGACGCCACCCACCCCGACCACGAAGAGATCGATGAACTGCTGGCTGCCAAAGAAGTTCTGGTGGCACGCCTTGATGGCTTCCGCCACCTTGCCGGAGCGCACGACCGCGGAGATGGAGCGCTCGCTCGACCCTTGCGCGATGGCGACGATGTTGATGGAGGCCTGGGCCAGGGAGGTGAAGAAGCGCGCCGCCATCCCCTTGGAGGTACGCATGCCATCGCCGATGAGGGAGATGATGGCCAGATCGGTCATGATCTCGAGCGGGTCCAGCAACTGGTTCTTGAACTCCAGCTCGAACTCGCGCTCCAGCACCTTGCGGGTCTTGTCGCTGTCGTAGCTGTGGATACAGAAGCTGACGCTGTACTCGGAGGACGACTGGGTGATCAGCACGATGCTGACCCCGGCGCGGGAGACGGCGGAGAAGATGCGACCGGCCATGCCCACCATGCCCTTCATGCCGGGACCGGAGACGTTGAACATGCACATGCCGGAGAGATCCGAGATGGCCTTCACCTTCAGATCGTCATCCCCCTGATCGACCCCGATGAGGGTACCCGGACCCTGGGGATTGAAGCTGTTCTTGATGAGGCAGGGAATGTGGAACTGGGCCACGGGGGCGATGGTCTTCGGGTGCAGCACCTTGGCACCGAAGTAGGAGAGCTCCATCGCCTCTTTATAGGAGAGGGTTTTGAGCAGGTAGGCGTCCGGTACCAGGCGAGGGTCGCAGTTGTAGCAGCCCTCCACGTCGGTCCAGATCTCGCAGCACTCGGCATCGACGCAGGCGGCCAAGACGGCGGCGGAATAGTCGGAGCCGTTGCGGCCCAGCAGCACGGTCTCGCCCTTGTCGCTGCCACCGGTGAAGCCCGGCATCAGGTAGAGACAGTCAGAGCGCAGGCCCTTGGCGGCGAAGCGCACCCGGGAGGCTTCGATGTCCACATGGGCTTCGAGGTAGCCGCCATCGGTGACCAGCAACTGCTCGGGCACGATGAGATCCAGCTCGAGGCCGCGCACCCGCAAGAGCTCGTGCATGAAGGCGATGGAGAGGTTCTCGCCACGGCTCAGGATGCGGGCCTGGACGTTGTCCGGGCACAGCCCCAGCAGACGGATACCCTGCATCAGCCGCTCGACCTGATCCAGCTCGGCGGTGAGACGGGTCTGCAGCGCCTTGTCATCCAGCGCAGGATAGGCGGCCTTCAAGCCGGCCAGCAGGCGGGAGAAGATGCCGTTGATCTCGAACAGGGTACTGCTTGCATCCATGCCGCGACTGGTCTGTTCCACCAGGGCGACCAGGTGATTGGTCACCTTGGCCGGTGCCGACAGCACCAGGGCCACCTGGGATTGGCCGTGGGTATTCACCGCGATATCGGCAACCCGCAAGAAACGCTCTGCGTCGGCCAGTGACGACCCGCCAAATTTCAACACTCTCATCGCTATCTCCCTGTATTCCCTGCAAATTGATCTGCTAATTGGTCTAAAAACAATCCAACAAAAAAGGCCCGTACTGGGTGGGTACGGGCCTTTTTCTGATTTCTGTGCTTGTTCGTCAGCGCATCAACCGGCCCCAGTGCCACCTGTGGTGGTACCGGTAATAATGGTGGTGGTGATGATGTTGGTGAATAGCTGCATGACGAACACTCTTGAACGAATCTGGTTGTTAGCAATACCGCGCCCGGCGAGGGGCTGTCAACCTAAACCTCCTTGCCAAACTTGCGGGCAAGGTCTTTGCAGAGCAGATGGAGCATATTGAGATCCCGCTGCGGCAGCATGGGCACTCGGTCCATCACCCATTGATGCAGTTTTTCATCCTGCGAAACTCCGAGTTCACCAAGCAATTCTGCTGTTTTTGATTTCAGCACGCGAACCTGCCCGGCACTCTCGAAATTTTCTGCTACGTCCTGCTCGTCGCTCACTTTCTGGTCATCGAGCAGCGGACTCAGCTCATAGGCATACAGCATGATCGCCTGACCCAGGTTCAGGGACGGGTATGAGACCTTGAGAGGCAGGTAGCTGATGAGATCCACCTGGGCGAGCTGTTCGTTGGAGAGTCCGGACTCCTCGCAGCCAAACACGATGGCCACCTTCTCGAGGGAGGGCTTGGCCCTGATCTGGTCGCGAATGTCCGCCGGGGTGAGGTAGTGCTGGTAGCGGCCGCGCTGCCGGGCGGTGGTGGCGACCACCAGATCCATGTCCGCCAGGGCCTCTTCCAGGGTGTCGAAGGCTTGCGCATCCGTCAGGATCTCCTGCGCCCCGTGGGCAACCCAGCTCGCCTCCTCCTCTTCGTGCACCCGGCTCCCCACCAGTCGCATGGCATCGAAGCCCATGGTCTTCATGGCGCGGGCAGCAGCCCCCACGTTGGCGGCACGGGCCGGCGACACCAGCACAAAATAGAGTTTCATCGGGTTCTCTCCAGGATGGGGCCGACGCCGCGAACTGCGGCGAACCGTCGGCAAAACAGGGGCGCAATCTACCGTTTATCCCGAAATATTGCCACTTGAACAGATGTTTGGATGTTGCCATAGTGGCCTTGGACGCGAGTCCGCCGCCTCAGGGCACTGACGCCATGGGCCCGACAGATCACAAGGAAGAGAGAGATGCAGCAGCCATTGGAGCAGGCGGTCGCCGAGACGATCCTGCAACGTTTTGAGTCGTTTTACAGCCGCTTTCTCGAGATAACCCAGGGCAGCAAGAGCCGTTTCGAGAACAGCGACTGGCTGGGGGTGCAGCTCGCCGGTCGAGAGCGCATCCGCCTCTATGATCACCATGTCGGCGCCACCACGGCGCAGATCAAACAGATGATGGGGGAGCAGCTGCCGACCCAGGCCCTGCTCAAGCAGGTGAAAGGCGCCTTCAGCGATCTCCTGCCCCGCTGCGAGAACTTCGAGGTGGCGGAGTCTTTCTTCAATTCCGTCTATCGCCGCATCTTCCGCCATCGCAACATCCGCGACGAGAACCTTTATATTCACCCCTTCGTGAGCCGGGGCGACAAGCCTGACCTGGGATCCTTGCTGCGTATCTATCGCACCGATCTCTCCCACCTGCCCCAGACCCTGAGCCAGCTGCTCGGGGATTACAGCTTCACCCTCCCTTTCGAAGACAAGCAGCGGGACATCATGGACATCCACCGCCATCTGGCAGAGAGCGGCCCGGCCATCCTGCACGAGGAGCCCTTCGCCATCGAGCTGCTCAGGGAGGTGTTCTATCGCAACAAGGGAGCCTATCTGGTGGGGCTCATCCGGGTGAAGGGCGAAGTCTATCCCTTCATCCTGCCCTTGCTCAGCACCGGTCAGAGCATCTATGTGGACACCGTCATCTTCGAGCCGGAGCTGGCCTCCATCGTGTTCGGCTTCGCCCGCGCCTACTTCATGGTCTATGCCCCGGTACCGGCGCTCTTTGTGGCCTTCCTTCGCCAGATCATGCCCCGCAAGCCGGACTATGAAATCTACAACGCCATCGGCTGCCAGAAGCACGGCAAGACCGAGCTCTATCGCCACTACCAGCAGCACCTGGCCCAGAGCCGGGAGCAGTTCGTCATCGCGCCCGGCATCAAGGGGATGGTGATGAGCGTGTTCACCCTCCCCTCCTACGATGTGGTGTTCAAGGTGATAAAAGACGAGTTCACCCCGCCCAAGGAGGTGAGCCACGAGCAAGTGAAGGAGAAATACCGGCTGGTAAAACAGCACGATAGAGTGGGCCGCATGGCAGATACCCAGGAGTTCACCAACTTCGAGTTTCCCCTCGATCGCATCTCGCCGGAGCTGTTGGCCGAGCTCAAGGCGGTGGCCCCCTCTGCGCTTACCCTCACCGCCGACAAGCTGGTGATCAAACACCTCTACACCGAGCGCAAGATGATCCCCCTGAACCTCTATCTGGATCAGGCGGACGAACAGCAGACCCGCCTCGCCCTGGAGGAGTACGGCAACGCCATCCGCCAGCTCGCGGCGGCCAACATCTTCCCCGGCGACATGCTGTTCAAGAACTTCGGGGTGACTCGCCACGGCCGGGTGGTCTTCTATGACTACGACGAGATCTGCTATATGACGGAGTGCAACTTCCGCCAGATCCCGCCGCCCCGCTACCCGGAGGACGAGTGGAGCGCCGAACCCTGGTATTCGGTGGCACCCAACGACATCTTCCCGGAGGAGTTCGCCACCTTCCTGCTGCAAAAACCCCAGGTGCGGGAGATCATGATGCAGTTGCACAAGGAGCTCTTCGACGCCAACTACTGGAAGATGCTGCAGAGCAACATCAAGGAGGGGATGTTCGAGGATGTCTATCCCTACCGGCGCAAGAAGCGGTTTCGCTTCCAGCGAGGGGGATGACCCGGCATCAGGCACAAAAAGGGACGCCATGGAGCCCCTTTTCACATTCTCCTGCACGCTGGCGCAGGGGTCGCCTGCGACAGCCTTTGACGAGATCCCGGCTTATTTCACGGCGTCAAAGGTCAGCAAGGTGGCCTTGTCGGCATCCTTGAGCACCAGCTGTTTGCCGCTGATCTGGAAGCTCGCCACCTTCTCCAGGGTCTGCAGGTAGTTCATCTCCTTGCCGGCCAGATCCCCCGCACACATCATGCGCGTCGAACCCATGGCGCCCAGCGTCAACACGCCGTCACCCTGCTCTGTGATGCCGCCAAAGTAGCGGTTGCAGCCGCCCTTGCCCGCCACCTTGTCACCGGCGACCTGCAGGGTGAAGGTATCACCGCTCGCCCCTTGCAGTTGCCAGGTCGATGCCTGCAATTGTGCCAGCGTGGAACCCGTAGTCATGGCGCAGCCTCCCAGGGCCAGAGCGGCCAGCAGGATCAGTTTGTTGTTCATCAGTTCACCTCGTGATGGAGCGTGTCGTAACGACACGGAGTGAGGGGCCTGTGTACCATGACTGCGGCGTCAATCAAAACTCTTTTATTGTGATCGGGGTTCCCTTTACTCCCCGCTGGCATGTGCCATGCTTGTAGTCCTGTTCGGACCCAGGGAGGGGAAACGAATGGTCAAGTCTCTCGTCATCGCCATGGCATCCAGCCTCGTCTTTTCGGCTCAGGCCGCCGACTGGAGTTTTCTCCAGACCGAATCGGACAACCCGCTCTACGTCAAAAGCTATTCCGGCGTACTGCTCGGCAACCAGAGCCACCTTGGCGACAACTTCGACCTCTGGCTCATCAATACCGGCTATCAATACCCGCTTCAGGATGACATCAGCCTCTACATGGAGGCCGGCCCCGCCATCGGCCGCCAAAGCGGGCAGGCCGGGTTCAATATCAGCTCTGGGGTGCGCTATCGCCTCTCCCCGTCACTCAACATCGGCAGCCAGCTCAAGCAACTGGAGGTGAGCAAGGCCAGCACCCTGGTTGAGCTCAACAGCAGCCTGCTGGTGACACCCTCCCTGGCCATCACCGCCAATTACGGACTCAGTGCCTTCAGCACGGAACACTTTCTCACTCTGGGCGTGGGCTTCAACTTCTGAGGTTCAGAGGAGCCTGGCGCCGCTCACCAGCACACCGTTGAGGTCGGCGTAGACATAGTCGCCGGGCGCTATGGTCACACCGGCAAAAGAGACCACGGTGTCCAGCGTGCCCAGGCCCCGTTTTTCGGTCTTGACCGGGCAGGGGGCCAGGGCCTTGACCCCCAGCGCCAGGGTCGCCAGCGTCCCCACATCCCGCACGGCACCATTGATGAGGATCCCCTCCCACCCCTGCTCCACCGCCTTGATGGCCAGCTGATCCCCGAGCAGCGCCCGACGCAGGGAGCCGCCCCCGTCGATCACCATCACCTTGCCATGGCCGGGACGATTGACCAGATCACGCACCAGGCTGTTGTCTTCAAAGCAGGAGAGGGTCACGGCCTCGCCGTAAAACAGCGCCTTGCCACCATAGTCCTGAAACAGGGGGTCAGCGATCCTAAGGGCATCGCCATGTTCATCGCAAAGGTCGGGCAGCAGGTCCAGCATGATCATCATCCTTCCATGGAGTGAAATGTGTCCGCTCATTCTTTCATCATGTCGGGGCGCTGACAATCCACCGGCCGGGTGCCCTGTGCGGATGGCGGGGGGCCATGTCAGCCCGAAGGCCTGAGCCGCCAGCGGGACGCAAGCGCCCCCAGATGACAGGGCGGCCCTTCCAGCAACACGGGCACCAGCCAGAGCTCTCCTTCACGCACCCAATAGAGGGCATTCTGGCCAAATCGGGCGGCCAGCCGGATCGCCTCTGGCAGCGAAAGCGGCAACAACAGCGACGCCTCCTGCCAGCGCTCATCCTCATCGCTCCCCCAGACCTCTCCCATGACGGGACACTCACCCACTTGCCGGACAAGGGCTCGCTGGCGACGGGCATTGCGGCGCAGCCCCACCCACCGGCTGGCCGGGTTCCAGGCCGTGACAATGGCATAGGCTGGGCAGCTGGGAGGCGCAAAGGGGGCGATGAAGCACACTTTTCTGTAGTTTTCCCACAAAGTCATGTCAACCACATGTTACATCCCATTACATTTATTAAGGGCGAAAAAGCGGGTCAGCCCAAGTATGATGCAGCGAACTCGGGGATTGACTTATATCAAAGCTGAGTTAAAAAGTTGCTATCTGACGGCAAAGAGTGTTGTTATGCGCCTGTTAACTGATAAAATGCAGCAACTTTTGTAATGGACTACCTCTCCGGGCTTCTCTTGTTCAGACTTGTTGAGAGCCCATGTACGGCACAGGGATGCTTGCCGACATAGTTACCAAATTCGCGATGATTCGACCTGATATTCATACCCAGGATGACGTAATAAATTTTCAGGACCGGTCGGATAACGCCAAAGAGTGTTAAAATTTCGATAATTAACTGATAAGAATCTGGGAATACTCATGCAAACACCACATATTCTGATCGTCGAAGACGAGCTGGTCACCCGCAACACCCTCAAGAGCATCTTCGAAGCCGAAGGCTACATCGTGCTGGAAGCCAACAACGGTGACGAGATGCACCAGGCCCTGACCAGCCACACCATCAACCTGGTGATCATGGACATCAACCTGCCGGGCAAGAACGGCCTGCTGCTGGCGCGCGAGCTGCGTGAAGACGACAACATCGCCCTGATGTTCCTGACTGGTCGCGACAACGAAGTGGACAAGATCCTGGGGCTGGAGATCGGTGCAGATGACTACATCACCAAGCCGTTCAATCCCCGTGAACTGACCATCCGTGCCCGCAACCTGCTGAGTCGCACCATGAACGTGGCCGCCGGTGGCGAAGAGAAGAAGCTGGTGGAACGTTATCTGTTCAATGGCTGGGCCCTGGACATCAACAGCCGCGCCCTGGTCAGCCCGGCTGGCGACATGTTCAAGCTGCCCCGCTCCGAGTTCCGCGCTATGCTGCACTTCTGCGAGAACCCGGGCCAGATCCAGACCCGTGCCGAGCTGCTCAAGAAGATGACGGGCCGCGAACTCAAGCCCCACGACCGCACCGTGGACGTGACCATCCGCCGTATTCGCAAGCACTTCGAGAGCGTGGGCGACACCCCGGAGATCATCGCCACCATCCATGGCGAAGGCTATCGCTTCTGCGGCGAGCTGGAGCAGGAGTAATCCTCCCCACTCCCGTGTTGAAAAGGCGCCCTGTGGCGCCTTTTCCATGTCTGCGCCTTTCAGCTTGGCCGCTCTGGCACTCTCGCCGGCATCAAAAAACAGACAACAAAAAGCCCACTCGCAGGAGTGGGCTTTTTGTGTGAAGACTGGAGCGGGCAGCGGGAATCGAACCCGCATCATCAGCTTGGAAGGCTGAGGTAATAGCCATTATACGATGCCCGCTAGGCATCAAAACTTGCTTGGTGTGATGGGGAATCCCCACGACAGACAGCCATCTGGCTGATATGGACAACGGCGCGTGCCGCTATCTGGAATGTGGAGCGGGTGATGGGAATCGAACCCACGTATGCAGCTTGGGAAGCTACCGTTCTACCATTGAACTACACCCGCGTCAGTGGCCTCTACTATATGCATTTTGCCGCCGAGCGCAATCACCGACCTCGCATTTTTTGCCATAAATCAAGCTGTTCGGCCAACTAATGAGCATGAAGCCGATTTTTCACACAATGATGTTCCTCCGCCCGGTTCTGCAAGGTTGCCAAGCCGTGGGGGCGACGATAGTCTTGCGCCACTCGTTTGAGGAGGGTGGTAATGGACAAGAACAGACAGAAACATCTCTATGGCTGGTTGCGCAAACAATCGGGCCATGGTCGGCGCTGGATCGGCATCTCCATCGCCTTCGGGCTGGGTCAGGGCGTCCTGATGGTGATGCAGGCCTGGTTGCTGGCGACCCTGCTGCACGGTTTCATCATCGAAGGCTCCACGCCGGAGCACTCCGCCCCCCTCTTCATCAGTCTGTTGCTGGTGACCCTGACCAAGGCGGCCCTGGCCTATGGCCGCGAGGTGGCGAGTTTCAAGGCGGGCAGTGCTGTTCGCCAGGCCATCCGCGAGCTGGTGCTCACCCGCCTCGCCAGGCTCGGCCCTGCCTATATCCAGCGTCGTCCCGCCGGTAGCTGGGCCAGCCTGCTGCTCGAGCAGATCGAAGAGATGCAGGACTTCTTCTCCCGCTATCTGCCCCAGATGGCCATCGCCGTCTTTATTCCCCTGGTGATCCTGGTCTCCGTGTTCCCGGTCAACTGGGCGGCGGGCCTCATTCTGCTCGGCACGGCCCCCCTCATTCCCCTCTTCATGATCCTGGTAGGGGTGGGTGCCGCCGATGCCAACCGCCGCAACTTCCAGTCGCTGGCGCGTCTCTCAGGCCACTTCCTCGATCGCCTCAAGGGGCTGCGCACCCTGCAGCTTTTCATGCGCACCCGGGCGGAAGGGGAGGCCATCCGCGATGCATCGGAAGATTTTCGCGAGCGCACCATGGAGGTGCTGCGCCTCGCCTTTCTGAGCACGGCCGTGCTGGAGTTCTTCGCCGCCATCGCGGTGGCCCTGGTGGCCGTCTACTTCGGTTTCTCCTACATCGATCACCTCAACTTTGGCAGCTATGGCGTCAAGGTCACCCTCTTTACCGGCCTGTTCGTGCTCTTCCTCGCCCCCGAGTTCTACGCGCCGCTGCGGGAACTCGGTGCCCACTATCACGCCAAGGCACAGGCCATTGGCGCAGCCGAACAACTGCTGGAATTTCTCGAGGCCGACGTGAGCGAACCCGCCTCCGGGACGCTCCCCTTCCATGCGGATGGCCCCGTCAAGGTAGAAGCCCGCAGCCTGGAAGTGCTGAGCGCCGAGGGCAAGGTGCTGGTCGGTCCCCTCGATTTCACGCTGGAAGCCGGCACGCGCACCGCCCTAGTCGGCATCAGCGGCGCGGGCAAGAGCTCCCTGGTCAATGCCCTGCTCGGTTTTGCCCCCTATCGCGGTTCCCTGTGCGTCAACGGAGTGGAGCTTCGTACCCTGGACATCAGCCAGTGGCGCCAGCAGCTAGGCTGGCTCTCCCAGAATCCCCAACTCTTCCACAGCTCCCTGCGGGACAACCTGCTGCTGGCCAGACCATCCGCCAGCGACGCCGAGCTGGAATCCGCGCTCAAGCGCGCCCAGGCCTGGGAGTTCGTCAATGAGAAAGGGCTGGGCTATCGGGTCGGGGATCAGGCGGGCGGCCTCTCCGTCGGCCAGGCCCAGCGCATCGCCCTTGCCCGTACCCTGCTCAAGACGACCCAGATGATGGTGCTGGATGAACCCACTGCCAGCCTGGATCGCCATTCTGAGCGAGCCGTCATGAGCGCCCTCGAACAGGCCGCACAAGGTCAGACCCTGCTGATGATCACCCACCGCCTCGATCAGCTCAGCCAGATGGACAACATCCTGGTGCTGGCGCACGGCAAGCTGGTGGAGCAGGGACGTTTTGCCGCACTCGGCGAGGCCCAGGGCCCCTTCGCCCGCCTCCTGTCGCAATCCCAAGGTTTCGGAGACTCTCTCGATGACTGATCTATTGCCGTTCCTGCGCCTTTATCGCCAGCACTGGCTCAGCCTCTCCATCGGCCTGCTGCTGGCCCTGGTCACCCTGGTGGCCGGCATGGGCCTGCTCTCCCTCTCCGGCTGGTTCCTCTCCGCCGCCGCCGTCGCCGGGCTGGCGGTCGCCACCCGAGACACCTTCAACTACATGACCCCTGCGGGGGGCGTGCGTTTCTTCTCCATCGTGCGCACCGCCAGTCGCTGGGGCGAGCGGGTCGTGAGCCACGACGCCACCTTCCGGGTGCTGACCCGGCTGCGGGTCTGGTTCTGGCAAAAGCTCTCCCCTCTCTCCCCCGGCTCCCTTGCCGGTTTTCGCCAGGCTGACCTGCTCAACCGTCTGGTGGCCGACATCGATGCCATGGATCACGTCTATCTGCGCCTCATCACCCCCATTGGGGCGGCGCTGCTGAGCTGCGCCGGGCTGGTCTTCTTCCTCTCCTTCTTCGATGGTCGCCTGGCGCTGACGCTGGGAGCCATTCTGCTCTTTGGCATGCTGGCCTTGCCCCTGGTCTTCTATTTTGCCGGGCGCGCGCCGGGCCGCCAGCTCATCGCCGAGAAGTCCAACCTGCGCACCCGCATGGTGGACTATCTGGACGGCCAGGCCGAACTGCAGATGTTCGCCGCCGCTCCCGAGGCGCTCACCGGATTGCAGCAGGCGGAGCAGGCCCTGATCCGGGCCCAGGCCCGCATGGCCCGCGTCAGCGGCCTGGCCGCCTTCTCGGTGCAGTTGCTGAGCGGCTGGACTCTGACCCTGATGCTCTGGCTGGCCGGTCACGGCGTCGGTGGCAATGCCCCTGACCCCATCACGGCACTCATGGTGTTCGCTACCCTGGCGAGCTTCGAGGCGCTGCTGCCGCTGGCCGGTGCCTTCCAGCACCTCTCCACCAGCCTCACCTCCGCCCGCCGTCTCAACGAGATCCTGCAAGAGGCCAAGGCGCCGGAGTGGGGCGCACAGCAAGCCCCCGCTGCCCAGGGTGCCGTGCAGATAAGCGACCTGCATTTCACCTATCCAGGCCAGGATGCTCCCGTGCTGCAAGGGTGCACCCTGCAACTGCATACCGGGGAGAAGCTGGCGCTGCTGGGGCAGACCGGCTGTGGCAAGTCCACCCTGATGGGGTTGCTGACCCGGGAATGGACGGCTCTATCGGGGGAGATCCTGCTCGATGGCAAGCCCCTCACCGATTACAGCGAAGAGGCGCTGCGCGCCTCCTGCTCCGTGGTGAGCCAGCGGGTCCACCTGTTTGCCGATACCCTGCGTGGCAACCTCACCCTGGCCGCCCCCGGAGCCAGCGACGAACGGCTCATCGAGGTGCTCACCCAGGTGGGGCTCGGGACTCTGCTGCGCGATGAGGGTGAGCAGGCCGAACAGGGACTGGATGCCTGGCTCGGGGATGGCGGGCGTCCGCTCTCCGGCGGGGAGCGCCGCCGCATCGGCATCGCCCGCGCCCTGCTCCACGATGCCCCGCTCTGGCTGCTGGACGAGCCCACCGAAGGGCTCGATACCCAGACCGAACGGGAGATCATGGATCTGCTGCTGACCCTGGGGGCGGATCGCACCCTGCTGCTCATCTCCCACCGCCTGCTGGGGCTGGAACGGATGGACAGGGTAGCCCTGATGGAAGAGGGTCGCATCCGTCTGTGTGCCCCCCACCAGGAGCTACTGGAAGATGATCACTACCGCAGCCTGCACCGGCGACTGGCCCCCGCCTGATCCGGGGTCGTCTCGCTACAATCCATTGATATGGCTAAAAATGGGGCTGGTCGCCATCGGCGACTGCCCCCTATAATGGCCCACTCGCCACCCAACAAGATGCCGATATGAAACGCCTGATCCTGATGATGCCCCTGATTGCCTCCGGTTGCGCCGACTTCGCCTTCAACAGCAATCTGGACAAGGAAAACTTCGACGAGTACTTCAAGCCGGGGAGCGTGCGGATCTACGAGCAGAGCGAGCTCGCCGACCTCAACTACCTCTACCTCGGCACCGTCGAGGGGGAATCCTGCCAGAGCGATGCCAATCAGGCGGTGCCCAATGCCGGTGAAGCCCGCACCCTGGCCCGCCGCCGCGTGGCGGACATGGGGGGTAACGGCGTCAGCTTCGACAAGTGCGCCGAGTTCAGCGACGTGCCCGGCTGCCTGAAGCAGGTGATCTGCTACGGTCAGGCGCTGAAAGTGGCCGAAGAGAAGTAAGTCCTGCCATGGCGATCGCCATCGTGCGACTCGGCAGCCCCCGCCTCGAGGATGAGGGGCTTCGCATCGGCACCGTGCGTCGCCCCCCTCGCGGCGTGCCCAAAGCGGCGTTCGCCAGCCAGGATTGGTACGACGTCTGGTTCCCCAATCTGGCCCCCAGCGCCGAGACCATGAAACTCGGTCAGACTGCCGACACCCCGGCCCGGTGGACCGCCTTCTGCAAGCAGTACAAGGCCGAGATGGCCACCCCGGCCGCGAAGCACGATCTGGCCCTGCTGGCCGCCCTCTCCCACACTACCCATTTCTCGGTGGGGTGCTACTGCGAACAGGAGTCCCGCTGCCATCGCAGTGTGCTGAGAACCCTGCTGGCCGAGGCGGGGGCATTGCTGCGCTGAGCCCCGTCATGGATGAACACCCCACATGAGAAGAGGGCACCCCGGGGTGCCCTCTTCTTTATGATGCCGGCTAGTACGCATTCGATGACAAGGAAACCTCCACTCGTCGTCGCAAGGCCTGTTCCTCATCAGAGGTCATGCCCGGCAGCGGCCCCCGGGGGTTGCTGGCAAGCCATACCACCAGATCGTCAACCGTCTCCTCCAGGGGGCGAAAGTTCAGCCCATGGACGATGGCGGCCTCGGCGCTGATGGTGCCATACCCTGCATACTCGGGCAGCTCGTTTGGCAGCAGCGTGGGATAGCTTTGCCAGGGCGCCACCCCTGCCGCCATCAGGTCACGCCAGGGAGCCCACTCGAGCTGCAAGGGGATCGCTGGCGTCAGCCGGGCAGCAAGACGCTCCACCCAGTCGTTCAGTGCGATGCCGGGCTTGATCAGGTTGAAGCACCCAGCGAGTCGCTGCTCGGCAGCCCGCAGCACGAACTCGGCGCAGTCGCGTACATCCAGGTATTGCAGCCTGTCCTCCCCCAGCCCCGGCAAGAGCCAGGGCCCGCCCCGCTGCACCCGCCTCACCCACCAGGCAAGACGAGCGGTCGGGTCAAAGGGGCCGCAGAGCACGCCGGGGCGCAGGGTGCACAGGCGATCTCCCCAGCGGGCGCGATACACCGACTCGCACAGCACCTTGAGGGGGCCGTAGTCGGTGGGCGTTCCTGCCATCTCGTGCAGGGGGGCCGACTCATCCATGCCGGGTTGGGAAAAATCGCGATAGACACTGATGGTGGAGATGAAGATGAGCCGATCGCAGCGCCCCAGCAGGGCGTCAGAGAGCCCTTCGGCCTGTTCGGGGCGATAGCAGCAGGTGTCGATGACCAGATCCCAGTGCCGCCCTTCGCCCCGCAAGGGGGCCAGGTCCCCGTCTCTGTCCCCGTGAAGCTGGGTCAGCTCCCGCCAATCCGGGTGCTGGCGGTGGCCGCGATTGAACAGCGTCACCTCGTGCCCCCAATCCAGGGCCAGCGTGGTCAGGTGGCGACCCAGAAAGCCGGTGCCGCCGATAATCAACAATTTCATCCCTGTCTCTCCTCTATGGCGCCCTCTCCTTGCAGCCCCTCCACGGGCAGCCGAAACGGCCATGGCCTGGCATGGTGAGCACACGTCCCAGGCACGCCCTGATGCCGCCAGGCATATCGTCATGGTGCGGGCAGCAGGCTCCTTGCCCACTCCCCCGCCACCCCTTTTGCCGCCCCACCCTACGCAAGTTGGCACCAGGACACAGCCCCCGGGCACCGGGTCTGGGATCGGGATCACAGGGGCTGCGTCCTGGTGCTCCCCCTGCGTTTTCGGCGTGCCTGTGCTACATTGCCCGGGTTTTCAGCCAGGATCCGCCATGAAGTTCGATATCGATACCCTAGGGATCATCCGCTCTCCCTACAAGGAGAAGTTCGCCATACCCCGCCAGCCCGGTCTGGTCAGCGCGGCTCGCGCCCGCCTCGAACTGCTTCCTCCCTATGATCAGCCCGATGTGCTGCGCGGCATCGAGCAATTCTCCCATCTCTGGATCAGCTTCGTGTTTCACCAGACCATGGATCAGGGCTGGCACCCGACGGTGCGCCCGCCGCGCCTCGGCGGCAACGAGCGGGTCGGGGTCTTTGCCACCCGCTCCACCTTCCGCCCCAACCCCCTCGGCCTCTCCGTGGTCGAGCTGCACGGGGTGGGACGTGAGCGCGGCAAGCTCTGGCTCGAGCTGGGCGCGGTGGACTTGCTCGACGGCACCCCGGTCGTCGACATCAAGCCCTATGTCCCCTATGCCGACAGCCTGCCCCACGCCCGTGGCGGTTTCGCCCCCGATGCCCCCACCCCGCCGCTGGCGGTGAGCTTCAGCGCCCAGGCCGAGCAGCAGCTCGCCCCCTGGCTCAAGGCCCACCCGGAGCTGCGTGAACTGGTGAGGGAGGTGCTGGCCCAGGATCCCCGCCCTGCTTACAAGAAGGGCAAGCCGGATGACAAGGTGTACGGTGTCAGATTGTTCGATGTGAACGTGCGATTTCAGATAAAAGAACCGCAATGTCAGGTACTGGCCATCGAACCCGCTTGAAAAAAGCCTCTCTGGCAGCATGAAAAAAAGCCACCCTCCCGGGTGGCTTTTTTATGGGCAAAACAGGGTGCTCAGCGCCGCTGCAGCAGCAGGCTGCCGATGGAGTAACCGGCCCCAAAGGAGCAGAGCACCCCGCGAGCCCCGCTCGGCAGATCCTGATTGAAGAGGTGGAAGGCGATGATGGAACCCGCCGAGCTGGTGTTTCCGTAGCGGTCGAGGATGACAGGCGCCTCCTGCTGGCTGGCGTCATGGCCCAGCAACTTGCGACCGATGAACTGGTTCATGGTGAGGTTGGCCTGATGAAGCCAGAGCCGGCTCAAGCCATCGGCCGCCCATCCCTGCTCCGCCAGCTGGGAGGCTATCTGATCGCACACCAGGGGCAGCACCTCCTTGAACACCTTGCGCCCCTGCTGGCGGAACAGCTTGTCGTCGCCGTAGCGGGTGCGCGGGCTGAGCCGGTTCAGGAAGCCGAAGTTGTTGCGGATGTTGTTGGAGTACTGGGTCACCAGCTTGCTGGCCACCAGTTGCCAGGGGTTGGCCACCTGGCAATCGGCCTCCCGCTCCAGCAGCACGGCGGTACAGGCGTCGCCGAAGATGAAGTGACTGTCCCGATCGCGGAAGTTGAGGTGACCCGAGCAGATCTCCGGATTGACCACCAGCGCCAGCCGGGCGGTGCCTGCCGCCAGCATGTCTGCGGCGGTCTTGATCCCGAAGGTGGCGGAAGAGCAGGCCACGTTCATGTCGAACGCCAGGCCGCTCGCGCCCAGATAGTGCTGCAATTCGATGGCCAGCGCCGGGTAGGGGCGCGGCATGTTGGAGGCGGCGACGATGACAAGATCGATCTCCCCCGGTTCACGACCGGCGGCGATCAGCGCCTGTTCGGCGGCCGCCACCGCCATCTCCACCATGATGGAGGGCTGATCGTCCGGGCGCTCCGCCATGAGCGGCTGCATGATGTCGGGATCCAGCACCCCCTCGCTGCTCACCAGATAGCGGCTCTTGATGCCGGAGGCCTTCTCGATGAACTCGCAGCTCGAGTGCTGTTTGGCAGGCAGCTGCCCTGCATCGATGGCGGAGGCGTTCTCCTCGTTGTAGAGATCCACGTACTGGTTGAAGGCCGCCACCAGCGCTTCATTGCTGACGGCAAAGGGAGGGGTATAGAGGCCTGAGCCACTGATTACGATAGAGGTCATCTTTGCTCCTGGCCGGGTGCAATCCCGGCTTGTCTGTTTTTTAGGGTTCAGAGGGTCACAGCTGGTCGATGGCCGCAGCCAGACCCGCCAGGGTCAGCGGGTGCATCCGCCCGCCGATCAATTCGTTCATCAACTTGATGGAGGGGTGCCACAGCCACTCCTGCCTTGGCAGCGGATTGACCCACACCATCTTGGGGAAATGTTGTTGCAGGCGCCCGAGCCACACCTGGCCGGGCTCCTCGTTCCAGTACTCTACGCTGCCACCTGGCCAGGTGATTTCATAGGGGCCCATCTTCGCATCCCCCACCACCATCACCCTGTAGTCGCTGCCGTAGGTGCGCAGCAGCCGCAGGGTATCGAACCGATCATCAAGGCGCCTGGCATTGTCCTGCCAGACGAAGTCGTAGAGGCAGTTGTGAAAATAGAAGAACACCAGGTGCTTGAACTCGTGGCGCAGGGCCGAAAAGAGGCGCTGCACCTCGGCCACATGGGCATCCATGGAGCCCCCCACATCGAAGAAGACCAGCAGCTTGACCCCGTTGTGGCGCTCGGGTCTGAGCTTCACATCGAGCCAGCCTTGCCTGGCCGAGCTTTGGATGGTGTCGTCGAGATCCAGCTCGTCGGGATTGCCCCGGCGCACCCAGCGCCTGAGCTTGCGAAGGGCGAGCTGGATGGCGCGCTGCCCCAGGGGCGAGTCGTCACTGAAGTTGCGAAAGTGGCGCGCTTCCCACACCTTGGTCGCCCGCCCGTGCTGGCCCTCTCCCCCCATGCGGATCCCTTCCGGGTGATAGCCGCCGTGACCGAACGGGCTGCTGCCCCCGGTGCCGACCCACTTGTTGCCGCCGGCGTGACGCTCCTTCTGCTCGTTCAAGCGCTGGTTTAGGGTCTTCAGCAGCTGGTCGAGCCCGCCAAGGGATTGGAGCAACGCCTTCTCCTCGGCGCTCAATAGCCGCTCGAACTCCTTGCGCAGCCACTCCTCGGGCAGGCTCTCCGGCAACAGGGGGATGGCGGCCAACCCCTCGTAATACTCGGCGAAGGCGCGATCGAAGCGATCATAGTGCGCCTCATCCTTCACCAGCAGGCAGCGGGATAGCTGGTAGAACTCGTCCATGTCGAGGCTGGCCAGTCTGGCTGCCAGCGCCGCGTGCAAGTCCAGCAATTCGCGCAGGCTGCAGGGGAGCTTGTGACGGCGCAGATGGGTAAAAAAGTCGATCAGCATGGGTCAGCTGCCGCGTCTGGCCAGAAAAGCGAGCTTCTCAAACAGATGCAGGTCCTGCTCGGTCTTGAGCAGGGCGCCGTAGAGGGCAGGCACCAGTTTGCCCGGCTCGCGGGTGCGCATCGCCTCGGGGGCGATATCGTCGGCCAAAAGCAGCCGGATCCAGTCCAGCAGCTCCGAGGTGGACGGCTTCTTGCGCAGCCCCTCTACCTCGCGCAGCTCGAAGAAGAGCTCCATCGCCTCACCGAGCAGGCTCTCCTTGAGGTTTGGGTAGTGGAGCTTGACGATGGCCTGCATCTCGGCCTTGTCGGGGAAGCGAATGTAGTGGAAGAAGCAGCGGCGCAGGAAGGCATCCGGCAACTCCTTCTCGTTGTTGGAGGTGATGATGACCACCGGCCGCTGGCGGGCCTTGACTCGCTCGCCGGTCTCGTAGACATCGAACTCCATCCGATCCAGCTCCAGCAGCAGATCGTTGGGAAACTCGATGTCCGCCTTGTCGATTTCATCTATGAGCAGCACTGGCCGCTGCTCTGCGCTGAAGGCCTGCCACAGCTTGCCCCGGCGGATGTAGTGGCCTATCTCCCCTACCCTGGGGTCACCGAGCTGGGAGTCTCGCAGCCGGGCGACGGCATCGTATTCGTAGAGCCCCTGCTGGGCCTTGGTGGTGGACTTGATGTGCCAGCTGATGAGCTCGGCGCCCAGGGACTCGGCCACCGCCTCCGCCAGCACTGTCTTGCCCGTACCGGGCTCACCCTTGATGAGCAGCGGCTTCTCCAGCACGATGGCGGCATCGACGGCCATCTTCAGTGCCTGTGATGCGAGATAGCGGTCGCTTCCTGCAAATCCCATGAGATCCCTTCCATTGGATGCCCAGGCAGCGGGAGCCCCCTCGGCAAGAGAGAATAAGTTCTATATGTTGTAATAACATATTGTTATAACGATTCGTCACTTCTCATTCAGAAACCACAGGGTAATCTTGTTTCATCGCCTTAACAAACACAGGGATAGCACCATGAGCAAAATTTTTGAGGACAACAGCCAGACCATAGGCAACACCCCGCTTGTTCGTCTCAACCGTGTTACCAAGGGCCGCGTGCTGGCCAAGATCGAGAGCCGCAACCCAAGCTTCAGCGTCAAGTGCCGGATCGGTGCCAACCTCATCTGGGATGCCGAGAAACGCGGCGTGCTGACCAAGGGCAAGGAGATCATCGAGCCCACCAGCGGCAACACGGGCATTGCCCTGGCATTCGTGGCTGCGGCCCGCGGCTATCCCATCACCCTGACCATGCCGGCCACCATGAGTCTGGAGCGCCGCAAGCTGCTCAAGGCCCTGGGTGCCAACCTGGTGCTGACCGAAGGTCCCCTCGGCATGAAGGGCGCCATTGCCAAGGCCAACGAGATCCTCGAATCCGAGCCGGGCAAGTACGTGCTGCTGCAACAGTTTGAAAACCCGGCCAACCCGGAAATCCACGAGCAGACCACTGGCCCCGAGATCTGGGACGCCACCGATGGCGAGGTGGATGTGTTCGTGGCGGGCGTCGGTACCGGCGGCACCATCACCGGGGTCTCCCGCTACATCAAGAAGACCAAAGGCAAGGCCATCGTCTCCGTGGCGGTCGAGCCCAGCGAATCTCCCGTCATCAGCCAGAAACTGGCGGGTGAAGAGATCAAACCGGGTCCGCACAAGATCCAGGGCATCGGCGCCGGCTTCATCCCGGGCAACCTGGATTTGAGCCTGCTGGACCGCGTCGAGCAGGTGAGCAGTGACGAAGCCATCGAGATGGCCCGCCGCCTGATGGAAGAGGAAGGGATCCTGGCCGGTATCAGCTCCGGCGCTGCCGTGGTCGCTGCCAACCGTCTGGCCGAGCAGCCGGAGTTCGAAGGGAAAACGATTGTCGTCATCCTGCCGAGCGCCGCCGAGCGTTACCTCTCCAGCGCCCTCTTCGCCGGTGTGTTCAGCGAGCAGGAATTGCAGCAGTAGTTGATCAGCCAACACCAAAACGACGGCGCTCCTCGGAGCGCCGTTTTCATTATGCGCTAAACTCTCTAGCCACCAGTGCCACTCGGCCCCTTATTTTTTGGGGTAAAATAACAAAATTGGATATGACAAAAAAAGCAGACATTCTGTGATAAATCTCATATCCTGTGCGGCGTCACGAGGTGTTTGCTGGCAAGGTATCACAAGGTAACAAAGTGTTATTTTTCGTTATAAAATAATTTCAGGCCAGTCCTGACGCGGCTTACAGCCTGATAGCGAAAAAATACCTGGCCACGACGCCGAATACTGCACAGAAAATTGACCTGGATTAAACCATTGCAGGTCTGATTTCGTTACTTTACAACATATCCATACTGACACGGTGAGACAGGAAGCCTCATTGGCGACCATCTCTCCAAACAATATCAATAATATGGGGTGAAACCATGTACGAGAAGTCTGTTGTTATTACTGCTGAAAACGGCCTGCACACCCGTCCTGCAGCTCAGTTCGTGAAAGAAGCCAAAGAATTCCAAAGCGAGATCACTGTGGTCTCCGGTGGCAAATCCGCCAGCGCCAAGAGCCTGTTCAAGCTCCAGACCCTGGGTCTGACCAAAGGCACCAACGTGACCATCCAGGCTGACGGCCCGGACGCTCAGAAAGCCGTTGAGAAGCTGGTTGCCCTGATGGACGAGCTGGAGTAATCCAGCTTTATTCCTCCCCCACAGTCGTTTTAATAGGAAGGATTATGATATCTGGCATTCTTGCGTCCCCCGGTATCGCATTCGGCAAGGCGCTTCTTCTGAAAGAAGATGAAATCGTTATCAATCAGGGCAAGATTCCCGCCGAACAGATTGATGCCGAGATCAACCGCTTCCTCGAAGCCCGCACCAAGTCAGCCGCACAGCTGGAAGCCATCAAAGAGATGGCCGGTCGCACCTTCGGTGAAGAAAAAGAGGCCATCTTCGAAGGCCACATCATGCTGCTCGAAGATGAAGAGCTGGAAGGGGATATCAGATCCTTCATCAAAGAACACAAGGCCTCTGCCGACAGAGCCGTTCACGAGGTGATCGAACAGTACGCCAAGATGATGGCCGATCTGGATGACCCCTATCTGCGTGAGCGCGCCACCGACTTCCGTGACATCGGCACCCGTCTGGTCAAGAACGTACTGGGCATCGCAGTTGTCAACCTGAGCACCATCGACGAAGAGGTCATCCTGGTCGCCAAAGACCTGACCCCGTCTGAAACCGCTCAGATCAACCTGAAATACGTGCTGGGCTTCGTCACCGACATCGGTGGCCGTACCTCCCACACCTCCATCATGGCCCGCTCCCTGGAGCTGCCGGCCGTCGTGGGCACCAACGACATCACCGAGCGCGTCAAGAACGGTGACATGCTGGTGCTGGATGCGATCAACAACCAGGTCATCATCAACCCGACCGCCGACCAGTTGAACGAAGCCAAGAAGTTCCAGGCCCAGTTCCAGGCCGAGAAGGACGAGCTGGCCAAGCTCAAAGACCTGCCTGCCATCACTCTGGATGGCCACCAGGTCGAAGTGTGCGCCAACATCGGGACCGTCAAGGATACCGAAGGCGCCATTCGCAACGGCGCCGAAGGCGTGGGTCTGTACCGTACCGAGTTCCTGTTCATGGACCGTGACGCGCTGCCGACCGAAGACGAGCAGTTCAAGGCTTACAAAGAAGTGGCCGAAGCCATGCCGGATCAACCGATCATCGTTCGTACCATGGACATCGGCGGCGACAAAGAACTGCCCTACATGAATTTCCCGAAAGAGATGAATCCCTTCCTGGGCTGGCGTGCCGTGCGTATCTTCTTCGATCGCACCGACATCATGCACGCCCAGCTGCGGGCCATCCTGCGTGCGTCTGCCTTCGGCAAACTGCGCATCATGTTCCCGATGATCATCTCCGTCGAAGAGTTCCGCAGCCTGAAGGCTACCGTGGAGACGCTGAAAGCCGAACTGCGTGCCGAAGGCAAAGCCTTTGATGAATCCATCGAAGTGGGTATCATGATCGAGACCCCGGCCGCGGCCGTGATGGCTCATCATCTGGCCAAGGAAGTGGATTTCTTCAGTATCGGTACCAACGACCTGACCCAGTACACCCTGGCTGTCGACCGTGGTAACGAGATGATTTCCGCCATGTACAACCCGCTGTCACCCTCCGTCCTGACCCTGATCAAGATGGTGATCGACGCTTCCCATGACAATGGCAAGTGGACCGGTATGTGCGGTGAACTGGCTGGTGACGAACGCGCCACCCTGCTGCTGCTGGGTATGGGTCTGGATGAGTTCTCCATGAGCGCCATCTCTGTACCGCGTATCAAGAAGCTTATCCGCAACACCAACTTCGAAGATGTGAAGGCCATGGCCGACCAGGCGCTGAGCTTTGCCACCGCCGCCGAAATCGAAGCGTGCGTAGATAACTTTATTAAGCAGAAGGCAGTCTGCTAAGATCGGCTGCAAACAGCGACAATCATCTCTAGGAGCTTTTACTATGGGTCTGTTCGACAAACTGAAGAAACTGGTTTCCGACGACAGTTCTGACACTGGCGGCATCGAAATCTTTGCTCCGCTGTCCGGCGAAATCGTCCCCATCGAAGATGTGCCTGACGTCGTCTTCGCCGAGAAGATCGTCGGCGACGGCATCGCCATCAAGCCGGCCGGCAACAAGATGGTTGCTCCGTGCGACGGCACCATCGGCAAAATCTTCGAGACCAACCATGCGTTCTCTCTGGAGTCCGACTCTGGTATCGAGCTGTTCGTTCACTTCGGTATCGACACCGTCGAGCTGAAGGGTGAAGGTTTCACCCGTATCGCTCAGGAAGGTCAACAGGTCAAGCGCGGTGACACCATCATCGAGTTCGATCTGGCCGTTCTGGAAGCCAAAGCCAAGTCTACCCTGACACCTGTGGTCATCTCCAACATGGACGAGATCAAAGAGCTGGTGAAGATGACTGGCGCCGTGACCGTGGGCGAAACCCCGGTGATCCGCATCAAGAAATAATGCGCCCTGGCCTGACGCCAGCGACCGCCAAAAACCGAAGCCTGGTGCTTCGGTTTTTTTTTTGCCCCTTCCATCTCCCGATACTCCATGGGCTCCCGCACAGGTCAGCATGACGGCAAACAGGCAGAAATGTTATCGAGATCAACACGGGCATAAGCAAGCCGAGTACCCTCAAGAGGGATACCTGCGGGTCCTTTGGTTCGATATGAGACGGGATGAAAAGAGATAAGCCGCTTAAGTGGCGAGGAGACAACGATGCTGAGAAATACCGAACAACGTTATGGCAGCCTGAGCATAGGGCTGCACTGGTTGACCCTGCTGCTGATGATCGCCGTCTATGCGCTGATGGAGTTCAGGGACATCTTCCCCAAAGGGTCGGCTGGCCGCGACCTGATGAAGGAGTTTCACTTCATGGTGGGTCTGCTGATCCTGGCGCTGGTGGTCGTGCGCCTGCTGGTGCGCGTGGGTAGCCCTTCACCACGTATCGTGCCCGAGCTCTCCCCCCTGATGCTCACGCTGGCCAAGCTCGCCCATCTGGCGCTCTATGGCTTCCTGATCCTCACCCCGCTGCTGGGCTGGCTGCTGTTGAGTGCGGGCGGCAAGCCCATCCCCTTCTTCGGCCTGGCGCTCCCCGCCCTCATCGCCCCCGACGACGGCCTGAAGGGTACCATCAAGGAGCTGCACGAGACGCTGGCCAACATTGGCTATGCTCTGATTGCCCTGCACGCGGCGGCAGCCATCTACCACCACCATGTGCTCAAGGACAACGCCCTGACCAATATGCTGCCCGAGCGCAAATAACCAGCGACGGGTTGCACACCAACAAAAAGGCCCCTGTGACAGGGCAATGCTGTTCACTTAAGAGAATTTGAGTTCCAGTCCACGTAGTATCAGGACAAAAAAGCGAGGGAGGCATGATGCCTCCCTCTTTCTATTGCAAGCCCCGCTGGATAAAGGCTGGAGGAAGATCGACTGGACACAGCCTTGCCCCCTCAACTCAAATCCAATTTATGAATAATCAGTCAAAAAAGTGCTTATCTGAACAGCATTGCCTGTGACAGGGGCCTTTTTGTTCATGGAGGGTCATGGGCGACACCTCGTCAGCCGGACAATACTACCCGGCTTTCGCCGCCGCCGAGGGCCTCCACCCGCACCTGCACGCCGATCCGCTCCACCAGGGTCTGCACGTGGGAGATGACCCCGATCTGGCGGCCAGCCGCCTGCAGGGAATCGAGGCTTGAGAGCGCCAGATCCAGACTGTCGGGATCGAGGGTGCCGAAGCCCTCGTCGATAAAGAGCGATTCGACCTGGGTCTGGCGCGACGACAGGCTGGAGAGGGCCAGCGCCAGCGCCAGCGCCACCAGGAAACTCTCGCCGCCGGAGAGGGAGTCCACCGAGCGCACCTCGTCCCCCATGTCGAGATCCACCACCTGCAGCGCCAGATCGGTGCCGGGCACCCGCTCCAGCCGATAGCGAGGCGAGAGCTCGGCGAGCTGGGCGTTGGCCTCCAGCAGCAGCCGCTCCAGCGTGAGGCTCTGGGCGAAGGTACGCAGCTTGGCGCCGCTGGCCGAACCGATGAGATCACAGAGCCGCTGCCAATGATCCGCCACCGCCTGCTGGGCAGCCAGCTCCTCCTGCAAGGTGCCCGCCTTGAGGGCCGCCGCCTCGGCCTGGGCCAGCGTGCTCTTGCACTGGAACAGCTGCTCGTCGAGAGTGCGGCAGTGCGCCTCCAGCGCCGTCAGCCGGCTGGCGAGCTCCTGTGGCGCCAACGCGGCCAGCTCGGGGTGATGCTCGCAGTAACGCTCTCGCTTGCTCTCCTCCAGCGCCAGCGCCCGCTGCCGCTCGGTCAAGCGGGTACGCGCCTCGGCGCGGGCATCCTCCAGCGCCTGCAAGGCGGCGCGGCGCCCCTTGAGCTCATCCGGGCTCATGGCCAGCAGGCGGCGCAGATCATATTCGGCGATGCCGAGGCTGCTGGCGTGGGCAGCCCAGCGCCCCAGCACCTCCCGTCGCCGCCGGCTGCTCACCTGCTTCTCCTGCTCCAGATGGCTGAGACGGGTCTTGAGCTCGGTCTGGCGCTCGCGCAGGGTGCGGGCCGCCCCCTGCATCGTCTCCAGCTCGCTGGCCAGTTGCTGCAGCCGCTGCTGCCAGCGGCTCTCGACCAGGGCAATCTCCTCCCCCCCCAGACAGGTGGCACGACTGGTAACCAGCCCCTGCCGTTGCTGTTCATGTTCCTTGTAGTCGCGCTCGAGCTTGTGCAGCAGCTCGCGCTGGGTCTGCAGACGCGCCTCCTGAGCACTCAGGGCCGGGGTAAGGCTGGCAATCTCGCCGGTCAGCCGCTCCCACTCGCTCTGGCCGTGCAGCCAGGCCTCGCAGGCCCGCTGCCACTCGCGCCACTGCTGGCTGCCCAGCCACTGACGCCAGGGCTGGCCTCCCATCTGCTCGTCGAGCCGGTTGCCCCCCTGCTCAAGGCGCTGGCGCAGGGTCGCTTCCTGCTCGCCCATCCCCTTCACCTCCCCTTCCAGGGCGATGCGCTGGCGATCGGCCTCCTGCCACTGCTGCTCGAACTGCTGGTGCTGGCTGGCCAGCTGGCTCAGCTGCTGGCGCACGGCCTGCAACTGCTGCTGCCCCTGCTGGGCCTCGCGCAGTTGCTGCTGGCTGCGGGCCAGCCCCTGCTCCAGACTCTGGCCGCGGCCGAGCAGGGTACTCATCAACTCGTTCCACTCGATCGGGCTCTGACGCAGCGGCAGCGGATGGCCCAGCAGCTCGGCACCGCCCAGCTGCTGCCAACGCTGGGTCAGCTGCTCGGCGCGCGTCTCCAGCTCAGGTAGATGCTGCTGACGCACTGCCAGCTGGCGGGCCAGCTCCTGGCGTTCGCTCTCGCACTGAATGTATTGGTGATTGAGCCGCTCCCACTCGAGCTCCAGGCTGCGGACGCGCTCCGCCAGCTGGCCGAGAATACCGGCCACCTGCGGCTGGCTCTGGTGATAGGGGTGCTCCTCGGCGCCGCAGAGCGGGCAAGGTTCACCGTCGCGCAGGATGTGGCGATGCTGCTCGAAACTGGCGATGGCACGGGACTGCTCCAGCGCGCGGCGTGCCTCGTCCCGTTGCAGGGCGAGCCGCTCGCGGGCCGGCGTCAACTCATCGCCGAGGATGGCCAGCTTGCCGAGCGCCTGCTCCAGCTGGGCGATCTCCTGCTGCAGGCGACCATGCTGCTCACCGTGATTGCGGCCATAGTCCGCCAGCTCCAGCAGCTGGCGCAGCTGGCCCAGTTGTTCGGTCTGCTGCTGCCACTGCTCCTGCGCCTTGGCCAGACGCCCCTCCCACTGCTGCTCCTGCAATTCGTGCTGCTGTTGCTGCAACCGGGTCTGCTCGCGCTGCCAGTAGTCGCGCTCCTGCTGCCCCTGCTCCAGCTGGTGTTGCAGTTGCCTGAGGGTGCGCAGCTTGTGCTCGCGCAGGGTGAGCAGTTGCTGCAGCCTGTCGGCATCCTCGGCCCAATCCTGCATGGCAGTGAGCAGCGGCTGCCACTGGCGGGCCACCGGCGCCAGCTCCTTGTGCTCCTCAAGCCAGGCGCCCCACTGCAGGTGCTGGGCCTTGAGCTGCTCCACCTGCTGGCGCTGCTGGCGCCAGCCCTGTTCCAGGGTGAGCTGCACCTCCCGCTCCTGCGACCCCTCCTGCTGGATCTTCTGCAGTTGCTGCTGCTTTTCCCGAATGCGGGTGTCGAGCTCCTGCGCCCGTTTGAGTTCGGGTTGCAGGGCTCCCCACTCGCGCTCGGCGGCGATCTTCTCCGCCAGCAGTTGCTGTTCGGTGAGGGCACTCTGCTGGGTCTGCTCCTCCAGCTTGCCAAGTTCGGGGCCAAGCTCGGCCAGTGCCTTCTCCTGCTGCTGCACCTCCAGGGTGAGGCGAGCCAGCTCGTCGTGATCGGCGCGGGCCACCTGGGCCTGCTCGGCGCGGGCGAACTCCTCCCGCTCGGGAGCGGCCGCACCGTGGGCCGCCTCCGCCGCGGCAAGGGCCGCCTCTCCCTCCTGACAGGCCTGCAACTGCGCAGCGATGCGGCCGTTGAGATCCCGCAAGTCCTGCATCAGTTGCTGTTGCTGCTGCTCGTGTTTGAGGCTGGTGGCGAGGCTGACCTGCTGGCTCACCCACTGCTCGCGGGTCGCCTCGTCCATCAGCGCCACGTCGCCGAGCCGCTGGCTGATGGCGGCAAGTTTCTGCTGCTCCTCCCGCGCCCGTTCATGGGTCTGGACCGAAATGGCGGAGTAGAGCTCGGTGCCGGTCATCCGTTCGAGCAGGGCCGAACGCTCGTCGGCGCTCGACTTGAGGAAGGCGGCAAACTCCCCCTGCGGCAGGATGACGGCGTGGCGAAACTGCTCCCAGGAGAGTCCCACCAGCTCGTCGATGCGATCCTGCAGCTCCCGCTTGCTGCCACTGAATACCTGGCCCGACGCCACGTCGGTCAGGCTGCGCTCCTGGGCCTGAAAGCGCCCCTCGGCGCGGTTGCGAGCCCGGCGCACCGCCCAGCGGGCCAGCCAGACACGGCCGTCACAGCCGCGAAACTGCACCTCGGCAAAACCGCTGGCGTGACCGCGGCTGAGGATGCCGCGCACGTCGTTGGCCTTGAGCTTCTCCTCGTCATCCATGCGGCCCACTTCGGCGACATTCTTGCGATTGGCGATAAAGCGCGGCATCTCGTCGTAGAGCGCCAGACAGATGGCATCGAGCAGGGTGCTCTTGCCAGCGCCAGTATTGCCGGTGATGGCAAACAGGCCGGCGGCCCCCAGGGCGCCACCGGCAAAATCGATGGTGAATTGACCGGTCAGGCTGGCCAGATTCTCCCCTGACAGCGACAAGATTTTCATTGGCTGGACTCCTTCACCTGCTCCAGGATCTCTTCAAACGACGCCACCAGCTCGGCCTCCGGCTCCCCGTCGAACTGACGCTGATAGCAGAGGCGAAACACCTCGGTGGGGGAGAGTTCATCGAGCCGGCGCTGGCCGGCACCGTCCGCCAGCCCCTGGCCCGAGCCCTGATAACTGGTCGTGATGCGGGCAAGACGCACCGGCTTGTCACCGATGGCGGCCAGCACGCGCTCGCGGATGCGGGCCTCGGGTTTGGGCAGCAGCAGCCGCACCTCGAGGAAGGGCTGCGCCTGCTGCGGGCAAGCGGGCAGCGCCAGCGCCTCGATGGCCTGGAGCGCCTCGTCAAGGCCGCTCTGGGGCAGCCGGATCATCTCCACCGCCCGGGGCACCGGGATCCGCTCAAGCTGGGCCAGCTTGCCCCCCTCAAACGTCACCTCCAGCACCTGATGGTTGTAGTTCGCCTCGGCCAGCGAGAGCGGCAGCGGCGAGCCGCTATAGTGCACTCCCTCGGCCGGGCTCTGCGCCAGGTGCAGGTGACCCAGCGCCGTGTAGTCGGCGGCGGCAAACAGCTCGGCAGGCAGGGCATGCTGGTTGCCGCCAAGCACCCGCCGCTCAGAGAGCTCGGAGAGCTGGCCCGCCGCCAGATAGGCGTGGCCCATGGCGATGAGGACCTGATCCGGATGGCAGCGCGCCCGCCCCTCGCTCAGCACCGCTTCATAGACCTGGCGCACCCCTTCGATGAGTCTGTCCTGCCCCTCGCTGAGCCCTTCCGGGCGCAGATCGCTGCTGCGCAGAAACGGCACGGCGGCGCACCAGGCGGCCACCTCGCCGTTCTTGCCTCGCAGCGGCACCAACAGGCGCTCGGTCTCGAGGCGCCCCTCGTCGTCCCGGCTGATGCTGCCCACCAGATGCAGATCGAAGGCGCGCAGCAGCTCGTGGGGAGCATCCAGCTTGGAGGGGGAGTCGTGGTTGCCGCCGATCAGCACCATCTCCAGTGCCGGGTGCTCGGCCCGCAGCCGTGCCAGGAAGCGGTAGAGCTGCTGCCAGGCACTGGCGGGAGGGTTGGCGGTGTCGAACAGATCGCCCGCCACCAGCAGGGCATCGATGTCGCGGGTCTTGATGGTGTCGGCCAACCAGTCGAGGAAGGCGGCGTGTTCGAAGCGGCGGTCGTGGCCGTGAAGCTGATGACCGAGGTGCCAGTCGGCGGTGTGCAGGATCTTCATGGAAAACGGCTCGATAAGGAGAAGAGAGCGGGGGCGAGGGCGCCCCGGGATGGAGACAAGATGAGGATGGTGCCCCCCGTTTTCAACCGGGGCAGCCCCAGACGTCAGATTCAGACGGCTTGGTAATGCATCTGGTACTGAAGATGGCCGGTGAGGGGATCGGGCACCTCCCCCCCGATTTCAAAGCCGTGGCGGCGGTAGAAACGCACCGCCGGCTCGTTCTCCACGAAGACCCGGGTATGCAGCTCGGCACATCTGGATCTGGCTTCCTGCAACAGGGCGTGCCCCACCCCCCGTCCCTGCCTATCGGGGCGCACGAAGAGTGCAGCCAGGTAATCATCCACCAGCGCCATGAAGCCGAGCAGGTCCCCTCGCTCCTCGAACACCCAGATGCGGGCGTGATCGAGGTAGCGGGTACGCAGCTCCTCCTGAGCCTGCCACCAGCAGGAGGCATCGACGAAATCGTGGGCCTGCAGGGAGGCCAGGAGCCAGATTTCGACGATCTCTTCCATGTCTTCCGGCCGACTCTGTCTCAACATGGTCGCCTCCTTGTCAGCAATGTGAACACTCGCAGTCTAGGGGAGTTGGGCCCGCTCCCGGGGGATCAAGATGGGGCCCTGTGAGGTCGATCGCCCTTTATTTAGCGAGAATGATTGGCTGATCACAAAGCGCCTCTCTAGTACAATGCCCGCCGGACAATCTAGAGACCGAGGACGCCATGTGGTTTAAAAACCTGCAGATTTACCGCTTTACCCGCCCCTTCGACCTGACCGTTGAGCAGCTGGAAACCCAGCTGGAAGCCTGCGCCTTCACCCCATGCGGCAGCCAGGACATCTCCCGGTTCGGGTGGGTCAAGCCCCTTGGCAAATTCGGCTCCACCCTGACCCACGCCGCCTCTGGCCACATCCTGCTGTGCGCTCGCAAGGAAGAGAAGATGCTGCCCGGCACCGTGGTCAAGGAGATGCTGGCGGAGAAGGTAGAGGCCATTGAATTCGAGCAGGGTCGCGCCCTCAAGAAGAAAGAGAAGGAGGCGCTGAAAGAGGAGATCATGCACACCCTGTTGCCCCGCGCCTTCAGCCGCACCAGTCAGACCTTCGCCTGGATAAACCCTGCCGACAACCTGATGGTGGTGGATGCAGGCTCAGCCAAGAAGGCGGACGATCTGCTGGCGCTCCTGCGCAAATCCATCGGCTCCCTGCCGGTGGTGCCGGTGGCCCTCAAGAACCCGCCCGAGATCACCATGACCGAGTGGCTCAACGAGGGCAACCTGCCCGCCGCCTTCACCCTGGAGGACGAAGCCGAGCTGCGCAGCGCCATGGAGCACGGCGGCATCATCCGCTGCAAGCAGCAGGATCTGATGAGCGAGGAGATCAAGAATCACCTGGCCAACGACAAGCTGGTGACCAAGCTGGCCCTCAACTGGGGCGAAACCCTGAGCTTCGTGCTGGGGGACGATCTCTCCATCAAGCGCCTCAAGTTCAGCGAAGAGCTGCGCGAGCAGAACGACGACGTCACCAGTGAAGATCCCGCCGCCCGCCTGGACGCCGACTTCGCCCTGGTCACCGCCGAGCTCTCCCAGTTCATCCCGGCCCTGTTTGCCGCCCTGGGCGGTGAAGAGCAGTCCATCTAAGCAAATTGGCTCAGCCTGATTGCAAAAAACCGCCTTCACGGCGGTTTTTTCATCTCCATCGGCACCGTCGCCGCGGGCTGGTCCCCTCCGGGGTAGCGCGCCGCGCCCCATTGATTGCGGCAGCATGGCGCACTGCCCCGGCAGCATGACACCTCGCTAGAGCGCCCCCCTTTCCTGCAACAGTCGATGAAATCGCTGCGCCAGGGTGCGGTAACCCTCGGCATTGAAATGCACCGCATCGGACTTCAGGGCCGGGTCTCGCAGCAACTCACCGATGCTGTCGTTGTCCAGCACCAGCCCGTACTGCTCTGCCAGCTCCTCGTAGAGGGGAGCGCCATCGGCAAACAGGGATTTTCGGGGCACCCCGACAAGCAGGATCTGGGCCCCGCTCCCCTGCACCGCCTCTATCATGGCAGCGAGATTGGCCTTGAGGGCCGCCTCCCCGCTGCCACGCAGGATGTCGTTGCCCCCCTCCAGCAGGATGACCAGAGCGGGTCTGTGCCGGGCCAGCAACCCGGGCAGGCGGGCCCTGCCGGCCTGGCTCAGCTCTCCGGACACCCCGCCATTGACCACGGGATGGCCGCTCAGGGTCGCCAGCACGTTGGGGTAGCTTTGGGACGGGCTCACCCCGCGCCCCTCGGTCAGACTGTCCCCGAAGGCGAGCAGGGTCTCCCCCTGGGCCAGCGGTCTGAAGGTCGGCTCCCCGCAGGCCGCCAGCAACAGGCAGAGCAGCCCCGCCATGCAAGGTTTCGCCAGCGTCCCCCGGTGTGTCATGAGCGCCTCCTTGATAGTTTTGTAACCATATGAGTATTAAGACAAACTTTTAATCAAGCTCCAAGTGTGACACATTTCGGCAGGTGAACAAGAAACCGACAAGGAGCCTGTCATGTCCCTCAACCCCCTCGGCCTGCTGGTCGCCCTCGGCCTGCTTGGCGGCTGCGCCTCCCAGGATGGCTTTCACTATGTCCCTCCTCCCCAGACCCTGATCGCCCCGGAGGCGGCCAGCGGCTGGATTGACAAGCCCGGCTGGCAGGGCCGTGACTTCATGGTGGCGGCGGCCAACCCGCTGGCGGTGGATGCGGGCTACCAGATCATCAAGGCGGGGGGCAGCGCCATCGATGCAGCCATCGCCGTCCAGCTGGTATTGACCCTGGTGGAGCCTCAATCCTCGGGCATCGGCGGCGGCTCCCTCATGCTGGTGTGGGACGGCAAGCAGGTGGCGGCGGTGGATGGCCGGGAGACAGCCCCCGCCGCTGCCACCGATCAGCTCTTCATGAAGGAGGGCAAACCCATGGCCTTCTATGAGGGGGTGGTGGGCGGGCGCTCCGTCGGCGCCCCCGGCACGGTGCGTGCCCTGGCCCTGGCGCACGAGCGCTATGGCAAGCTGCCCTGGGCCACGCTGTTCGAACCCGCCATCACCCTCGCGGAGCAAGGGTTCGTGATAAGCCCCCGCCTCGCCACCCTGCTTGCCAAGGATCCCTATCTGGCCGGGGATCCGGACGCCCGTGCCTACTTCTATCAGGCGGACGGCACTCCCAAGACGGCAGGTACCCGGCTCACCAACCCGGCCCTGGCCAGGGTGCTGCGTACCCTGGCAAGCGACGGCCCCGACGCCTTCTATCGCGGCTCGCTGGCCGAGGCCATGGTGGCCAAGGTGCACGCCCACCCGACCAACCCCGGGGTGCTGAGCGCCGCCGATCTCGCCAGCTACCAGGCCAAGCTGCGGGACGGGCTCTGCTTTGACTATCGCCAGAGCGAGATCTGCGGCTTCCCGACCCCCTCCTCCGGCACCATCGCCCTTGGCCAGATTTTCGGCATGCTGGAAAGCCGGGACATGGCCGCCCTCAAACCGGTACAGGGGGAGCAGGGTCAACTGGCCGCCTCCAGCGAGGCCATTCACCTCTACAGCGAGGCGGCACGCCTCGCCTTCGCCGATCGCAACCAGTATGTGGCCGACGGCGACGTCGTCGACGTGCCGGTGACAGGCCTGCTGGACAAGGGCTATCTGGCGCAGCGGGGGCACCTTATCGGCAACCGCTCCATGGGCGTCGCCCAGCCCGGCAACCCGCCACGGGCGCTGGCCAGGGGCCGGGACGCCACCCCGGAGCTGCCCTCCACCAGCCACATCTCCATCGTGGACAAGAGCGGCATGGCGGTGGCCATGACCAGCTCCATCGAGGATGGCTTCGGCTCGCGGCTGATGGTCAACGGCTACCTGCTGAACAACCAGCTCACCGACTTCTCCTTCACCTCGGTGGACGCCGCCGGCCTGCCGGTGGCCAACCGGGTGGAGCCCGGCAAGCGCCCCCGCTCCTCCATGTCGCCCCTGCTGGTGTTTGACAAGGCAAGCGGCGAGCTCGAGATGAGCCTGGGATCCCCGGGAGGCTCGGCCATCATCAACTACGTGGGCAAGGCGCTGCTCGGCACCCAGGATTGGGGGCTCGACCTGCAGCAGGCCATCAACCTGCCCAATTTCGGCAGTCGCAACGGCCCCACCGAGCTGGAGCAGGGGCGCACGCCCGACGCCGTGGTTCAGGGGCTCAAGGCCAGAGGGCACGAGGTCCTGCTTAACGAGCAGACCTCCGGGCTGCAGGGCGTCCAGCGCCATGCCGGCGGCTGGCTGGGGGCCGCAGACCCCAGACGTGAGGGGGTCGCCAGGGGGGAGTGATGCCCCTTCAGCACCCTCGTTCACCATGGAGGAGGCCAGCCTCCTCCATGCCGTGTGCTCATAGGTGTTCTCCCTTGCCTCCCAATATCATCATCGATTGTTTATTCCTGCCAATTTTTCTTTAACTGCACACTCTTTTCACCCAATCGCAATGCATTAAAGATGCTTTTCATCAAAACCAACGCAAAAACTGGAACAGTGTTGCTCATGGCATATAAATGCATTACTTTTCAATAGAAACGGCATCTGTTGCCCTCAAGATTTCCCCTTGATACGGCCAACTTCTGTCTCTTTCGCCCCCTGCTCATTGACAGCTGCCCTCTTCACCTTCGGGTGATCTGGTAGCCCCTGACTGCCATTAGCGAGGTGACGACATGGACCACTCACTCCCCCTTATCACCACCCTGGTAGGCGGCCTCGTGCTGGCCTACCTCTTCGGCATGCTGGCAAGCCGCCTGCGCATCTCCCCCATGGTGGGCTACCTCGCGGCCGGCGTGGTATGCGGCCCCTTTACGCCGGGCTATGTCGCCGATCTGCGGCTCGCCCCCGAGCTGGCCGAAATCGGCGTCATCCTGCTGATGTTTGGTGTCGGCCTGCACTTTTCCGTGAAAGACCTGCTGTCGGTGAAACACATCGCCATCCCGGGAGCCATCGTTCAGATAACCCTTGCGACCCTGCTCGGCCTTGGCCTCTCCCAACTGCTCGACTGGACCGTGACCGCCGGCCTGGTGTTTGGCCTGGCCCTCTCCACCGCCAGTACCGTGGTGCTGCTGCGCGCCCTGGAGAGCCGCGGCCAGCTCGACACCAACGAGGGACGCATCGCCATCGGCTGGCTCATCGTGGAGGATCTGGTGATGGTGCTGGCCCTGGTACTGCTCCCCATCCTCGCCAACCTGCAGCAGGGGGGCGAGGCACTGACCCCGGCCCAGGTGATGGCGGATATCGGCCTGACCCTGGCCAAGGTAGCTGCCTTCATCGCCCTGATGGTCATCGGCGGGCGACGCCTCATCCCCTGGCTGCTGGCCCGCACCGCCGCCACCGGCTCCCGCGAGCTGTTCACCCTGGCCGTCCTCTCCTGTTCCCTTGGCATCGCTTTTGGCGCCGTCAAGCTGTTTGGCGTCTCCTTTGCTCTCGGCGCCTTCTTCGCCGGCGTCGTGATGAACAGCTCCCATCTGAGCCACAAGGCGGCCAACGACACCCTGCCCCTGCAGGACGCCTTCGCCGTGCTCTTCTTCGTCTCCGTGGGCATGCTGTTCGACCCCGTCATCCTGCTGCGCGAGCCCCTGGCCGTGCTGGCCACCCTGTTCGTCATCGTGATCGGCAAATCGGTGGCCGCCTTCGCCATCGTGCGGCTCTTTGGCCACAGCCAGCGCACGGCGCTGACCATCTCCGCCAGCCTGGCCCAGGTGGGGGAGTTCTCCTTCATCCTGATGGGTCTCGGGGTCATGCTCGAGCTGGTCCCCGGAGTCGCCCGGGATCTGGTGCTGGTCGGCGCCTGTTTCTCCATCGTGCTCAATCCGCTGGTCTTCAACCAGGTGGAGCGTTGGCTGAGGCGCCATCCCGAGCCACGCACCGATGAGTCACCTCACCTCTGCCCCTTGCAGGGCCATGTGGTGGTAGTGGGCGCCGACGAGATAGGTCAGCACCTCATCCGGCAGTTGCATGAACAAGGCAGGGAGATGGTGGTGATCGACACCGACGAGCGACTGCTGGCCCCCTGGCGCGCCATGGGGATCACCTGTCTGGCGGGCCATCCCATCCAGCAGGATCTGCTGACGGCGGCGCTGCCCAACGCCAGCTGGCTGCTGATCACCCTGGATGACAGCCTGCTGGCCGGTGAGATAGCCATCAGGGCGCAGGAATACGGCGCCCTGATGCGCATCGCCGCCTGTGCCCACCAGCACGAGGAGGTGCATCATCTGCGCGTGCGCGGCGTGCATCAGGTGGTCAAGAGCGAGGAGGAGGCTGCGCGGCGACTCTGTCACCTCGCCATGGAGATGGCCTGAAGCTCATCGGAAGTAACGAGTCCCCACGACGGGGCCAGACAAGAAGCCCGGGCCTGCTGCCCGGGCTTTTTGCATGACGGGGCGATACTGCCGTCCCCTCACAGCAGATCGTGCTTGTCCAGCTGGCGATAGAGGGTGGCCCGGGAGATATCGAGCGTGCGGGCCACCTCCTCGAGCTGATCGGGGAAGCGGGCCAGCGTCCGTTGCAAGGCCTGACGCTCCGCCGCTTCGCGCACCGCCTTGAGCGAGCCGTCGAGCAGCAGGCTGTCCATGTTGGTCAGCTTCATGTCATCGGCTTCGATGAAGGGGCCGCTGCACATGACCACTGCCCGCTGAACCCGGTTGCGCAGCTCCCTCACATTCCCCGGCCAGCCATAGGACTGCATGGCCTGGCGCGCCTTGCGGGTGAAGCTGAGCACCCGCCCGCCCCGCACTTCCGCCAGAATGTCATCGGCAAGGAGCTGGATGTCTTCCGCCCGCTCGCACAAGGCCGGGGTGCGCAGGCGCACCACGTTGAGCCGGTAGTAGAGATCCATGCGAAATCCGCCGCTGGCCACCGCCTGCTCCACATCGATATTGGTGGCCGCGATGATCCGCACATCCACACGACGCGTCAGGTGGCTGCCCACCGCCTCTATGCACTGCTCCTGCAAGAAGCGCAGCAGGGTTGCCTGATCCTCCAGCGGCAGCTCCCCTATCTCGTCGAGAAACAGGGTGCCGCCATCGGCGGCCTCTATCTTGCCTATCTTGTGGTGCTGTGCCCCGGTGAAGGCCCCCTTGACGTGGCCGAACAGCTCGGACTGGATGAGCTGATGGGGCATGGCCCCGCAATTGACCGCCACGAAAGGGCTCTCCTCCCCGAACGTGCTGTAGTGCAGCTCCCGGGCCACCAGCTCCTTGCCCGTGCCGCTCGGTCCCGTCACCAGTACGGGCAGGCGGCAATGCTGCAACCGCACGATCTGGTCGCGCAACTGGCGGATGGGGGCGCTCTCCCCCTGAATGAAACGAAGCTGGGGTTGCAGTCGGGGGCGGTGTCGCCGGATGAGGCGCGCCATCCCCAGGGCATGTCCCAGGCTGTGGGAGAGCCTGTCTCTGTCCAGGGGAAAGGTGTGAAAATCATGAAAACAGGCTGCCAGCAAATTGCGAAGGGCTTCGCTGGCGAGACAGTCCCGCTGGATGAGGCCGATCCACAAGGCGCCGGAGTGCTGCGCAATCAGGTTGTAGAGGGCTTCGTGCTGCTGATGCTCGATCACCACCAGCACCAGGGGATAGTCCTTTTCCTGCAGTTTTTTCTCTGCCACCACCAGGGAGCTTGCCTGCTCCACCTGCCACTCGCCTTGTTCCAGCAGGCTTTCCAGTACGGCACATGAATTGATGAGCAACAATGCCGTTTCTGTCATAGGGACAACTCCCAGGGCGGGATCGTGAATGTTTTTTAACCATGTAAACAGGTTTGACCTCACGATCTGACTATGATCTTATGTGCTC
>NZ_JAPDBZ010000023.1:0-41526 GCF_027705505.1 Aeromonas sp. QDB56 | reverse complement strand
CATCATGCCTCCCTCATTTTTTAGCCCTGATACTACGTGGACTGGAACTCAAATTCTCTTAAGTGAACAGCATTGCGTCGATGACGGGCATTTTTGTTTTCAGAGTCTGGTTTTTCTTTTCATGGAAGAAAAATCAGTGGGCATCGACCCAGACAAACTTGAGGACGAAGAGCAGGGCCACCACCAGCACGCAGGGGTTGATCTCGCGCCAGCGGCCGGTGCCCGCCTTCATCACGCAGTAGGAGATGAAGCCCACGGCGATCCCCTCGGTGATGGAGAAGCTGAACGGCATCATCACCGCGGTCATGAAGGCCGGCACCGCTTCGGTCAGGTCTTCCCACTTCACCCGGGTCAGCTCGGAGCACATCAGCACGCCCACGTAGATGAGGGCCCCCGCTGCGGCATACGCCGGCACCATGGCGGCGACCGGAGAGAAGAAGATGGCCAGCAGGAACAGGATGCCCACCACGATGGCGGTCAGACCGGTGCGACCGCCGACGGCGACGCCGGAGCTGCTCTCGATGTAGGCCGTCACGGACGAGGTCCCCATGAAGGCGCCGCCGACGGAGCTGACGCTGTCTACTACCAGGGCCTGCTTCATGCGCGGGAAGTGTCCCTTGTCATCGGCCAGCTTGGCACGGTTGGTCACGCCGATCAGGGTGCCGGAAGAGTCGAACAGGTTGACCAGCATGAAGGAGAAGATGATCCCGGCGAGGCTGATGTCCAGCGATCCCATCAGATCCAGCTGGCCGAAGACCGGGGCAATGCTCGGCGGCACGGAGACGAAGCCCTTGAAGGTGACATCGCCGAACAGCCAGCCCAGGGTGGTGGTGACGACAATGGCGATGAGCACGGCGGAGTGGACGCCGCGGGCGGAGAAGATGCAGATGAGGAAGAATCCCAACAATCCCAGCAGGCAGGGCAGGGAGGTGAGGTTGCCCACGGTCACCATGGTGGCGGGGCTCGCGACCACGATGCCGGCATTGTGCAGGCCGAGCAGGGCGATGAGCAGACCGATACCGGCGGTGATGCCGACCCGCAGGGTCAGGGGAATGTTGGCGATGAGCCAGTAGCGTACCCGCAGCAGGGTCAGGATCAGCAGGCCCAGCGCACCCCAGAAGATGGTGCCCATGCCGACCTGCCAGGAGTAGCCCATGCCAGCCACCACCACGAAGGCGAAGAAGGCGTTGAGGCCCATGGCGGGAGCCAGGGCGATGGGCAGGTTCGCCAGCAGACCCATCAGGATGCTGCCGACACCGGCGATGAGGCAGGTGGTAACGAACACGGCCTGGGTGTCCATGCCTGCCGCAGAGAGGATCTGCGGGTTGACGAAGACGATGTAGACCATGGTCAGGAAGGTGGTGATGCCGGCGATCACCTCGGTGCGGGCCGTGGTGCCATGACCGCGCAGGGCAAACAGGCGCTCGAGCAATCCCTGCCCGGCAGCCGGGCTGGCGGTCTGCCCGGTAGCGTGATGTGGTTGATTCATGTTGGATTCCAATGGGTGACGTGAAATAGGCAGCAGGGGGCCCGGCCCATCCATGCGGGGCTACGGACCCTGATTCTGGCGGTGAAGTGACCAGACTCGTCCTGATACCGTGACAGCGCGCACATTTTCACACAGGCAGCCAGGTTTACAAACCCCGGATGTGCGAGGCGGATCAATGAATAGAGTAAAAATTCAAACGTTTTCCCCCGGAGGCAGGAAAAAGGGGACCAATAGAGCCCCGTTTCCACATCGGGATCAACGGTTTTTCTGGTAGCGTTCGATAAGCTGGCTCAGCACGGCATCGCTCTGCTCCAGCAAGGGATCGAGGGCCAACCCCATGCGTTGGAGCAGCAGGGTGGCCTGGGTTTCGCTCAAGGGACGGCCATCGAGGAAGTAGGCCTGCTCGGCCAGTTGCTTGTCATGGCGGGGCAGCAGCACCCAGTGCACTCGTCGGGGTTCTATGGCGGCGAGGATCCGGTTGGCGGCCGCGCAGAAGGTATCGATGTGCTGCTTGCCATCCGGCCCCAGACAGCCGGGTTCGAGCCGGATCTGGATGGTGAGTCTGGTGGTGGAGGCTTGGGTCATGGGTCGCTATCGCTGGGGTAGAGGTGGAGATTGTAAGTCAGAAGAGGCAAAAAAGGGGAGCCCCGGCTCCCCTTGTGACGTCATGCCTGGCGGCGCGGCTGTTGCCTCGCCTTACTTGGCAATGCGCTTGTACTTGGCGCGGCGCGGCTGGATAGCCTCGGCACCGTAGGTCTTCTTCTTCCACTCTTCGTATTCGGTGAAGTTGCCTTCAAAGAATTCGATCTTGCCCTCGTCCTGGTAGTCCAGGATATGGGTGGCGATGCGGTCGAGGAACCAGCGGTCGTGGGAGATGACCATGGCGCAACCCGGGAACTCCAGCAGGGCGTTCTCGAGGGCGCGCAGGGTTTCGATGTCCAGATCGTTGGTCGGTTCATCCAGCAGCAGCACGTTGCCGCCGGTCTGCAGCAGCTTGGCCAGGTGCAGACGGCCACGTTCACCACCGGAGAGCTCGCCGACCCGCTTCTGCTGGTCGGAACCCTTGAAGTTGAAGCGGCCGATGTAGGCGCGGCTCGGGAACTCGTAGTTGCCGATGCGCAGGATGTCCTGGCCGTCGGCGACTTCCTCGAACACCGTCTTCTTGTCGTTCATGCTGTCGCGGAACTGATCCACGGAGGCCAGCACCACGGTGTCACCCAGGGTGATGGAACCGGAATCCGGCTGCTCCTGACCCGACATCATGCGGAACAAGGTCGATTTACCGGCACCGTTCGGACCGATGATGCCGACGATGGCACCCTTCGGAATGGAGAAGGAGAGATCGTCGATCAGCTGGCGGTCGCCATAGGACTTGCAGAGGTTGGCCACCTCCACCACCTTGTCGCCGAGGCGCGGTCCGGGCGGAATGAACAGCTCGTTGGTCTCGTTGCGCTTCTGGTAGTCGTTGGTGTTGAGCTCTTCGAAGCGAGCCATACGAGCCTTGGATTTGGCCTGACGGCCTTTCGGGTTCTGACGAACCCACTCCAGTTCCTTCTCGATGGACTTGCGACGGGCGGCCTCGGAACTCGCTTCCTGGGCCAGACGGGCATCTTTTTGCTCCAGCCAGGAGGAGTAGTTGCCCTCCCAGGGGATGCCTTCGCCGCGGTCCAGCTCCAGGATCCAGCCCGCCACGTTGTCGAGGAAGTAGCGGTCGTGGGTGATGGCCACGACGGTGCCTTCGTAGTCGTGCAGGAAGCGCTCCAGCCAGGCCACGGATTCCGCATCCAGGTGGTTGGTCGGTTCGTCCAGCAGCAGCATGTCCGGCTTTTCCAGCAGCAGACGGCACAGGGCCACGCGGCGGCGCTCACCACCGGAGAGGTGCTTGATCTGGGCATCCCAGGCCGGCAGGCGCAGGGCGTCGGCCGCGCGCTCCAGCTGGTTTTCCATGTTGTGGCCGCCCTGGGCGGTGATGATGGCTTCCAGCTCGCCCTGTTCGCGGGCCAGCTTGTCAAAATCCGCATCCGGGTCGGCGTAGGCTGCATAGACCTCGTCGAGGCGCGCCATGGCGCGTTTGACGTCGCCGACCGCCTCTTCGACCGCTTCGCGTACGGTCTGCTCCGGATCCAGCTTCGGCTCCTGGGGCAGGTAGCCGATCTTGATGCCGGGCTGCGGACGGGCTTCCCCTTCGATCTCGGTGTCGATGCCCGCCATGATGCGCAGCAGGGTCGATTTCCCGGCGCCGTTCAGACCCAGCACGCCTATCTTGGCCCCCGGGAAGAAGGAGAGGGAGATGTTCTTGAGAATATGACGCTTGGGCGGCACGACCTTGCCAACCCTGTTCATGGTGTAAATAAATTGAGCCATTGGCTAATTCTCTTCCTTTCAGCAGTTTAATGTCTTGGCATTAACAAACTGATGTCGTGGTGGGGCCGGGTCGACGGGTCGTCAACCCGGTTCCAAAAAACCCGTCGATTGTAAACCAATGGGAGAGGGGCGGCAAAGCCGGGCGCCGCAGGCCGGGACGGTCGACAGGCGCGAGGGAAGAGGGGCAACCGGGCAAGCTCAGCGCGGTGAGCTGCGACGGGCAGGTTTGTCAGGATCCTGCCCCGAGTAGTAGAGCACCCGCTGCACATACTCCTGGGTTTCCTGATAGGGAGGCACACCGCCGTGGCGCAGCACGGCTTGCTCCCCGGCGTTGAAGGCGGCGCTGATCCTCACCCAGTCCGGACCGAACTGCTTCTCCAGCCACTTCAGGTAGATCATGGCACCACGGATGTTCTGCTGGGCATCGAACGGCCGGGTCACGCCGAAGCGGGCCTGGGTTTCGGGAATGAGCTGCATGACGCCCTGCGCCTGCTTGGGGGAGACGGCGGTACTGTTCAGATTGGATTCGGCGATGGCGATGGCCAGGGCGAGTTGAGGGTCCACTTTGTGACGCTGGGCGGCCTGGCGGATCATGACGGCCAGCTTTTGCTTGGCCTGTGACTGTCTGGCCAGATAGCGCTCCTGATCGAAGGGGGCACTGGGGCGCACCCAGGGGGCTCCGCCACCGCCTCCAATGCCGCAGGTACCCAGGGGCGCATTGCCGACCCGCTCGTTGTAGTAACGGGCGGCTTGCTGGTTGCCAAGGCGCATGGCCATGGCCAGGTAGGCGTTGGCGCTGCGGGCATTGCGGATCCCCTGGGGGCCGCGGGCCAGCAGGCGGCCGATGCGGTAATAGGCTTCCGGGTTGCCAAGGTTGGCGGCGGTGCAGTAGTGGGCGATGGCCTGCCGCGGGTTTCCCTGTTCCATGGCGGCACCCTGGCGCAGTGCGCTCATGGCCTTGGGGGCCTGACGAAAGGGATCTGCGTGGGAAGTGGTGGCCAGCAGTATCAGGAGTCCCCAGCCCCAGAGTCGTTTTTTCATGGAAACCTCGTCTTTGGTATCCGCAACATATAGGCCCGATCCGGGGAGGGACGCCAGCCAGCAGATGGAACATCTGGTTATGTGGGTGAGCAACAGAGATGAAAACGGTATGGAACTTTTGGTGCAGGGGAGAGGCGTTATGGCTCCCGGGTCAGTGACTGCTTTGACAGATTTGTTAATTGAGGTTCAATATGCTGACAGAGTTGTTTTCTAACGCCTTGTATTTGCATGATGTCAGCCAGGCCATCGATGCAATGTCGTCGGGTCTGCCGGGTGAATCGATAGCGCCTCTGATGAGGGCAGGATGTGCATATGGTCGAATCGGTCGATATCTCTGTCGTGGTGCCTGCCAAGGATGAGCGGGACAATCTGGCCCCGCTTGTCGGCGAAATAGATGTCGCCCTTGGGGGCAGGTTCGAGTACGAACTTATCTATGTGGACGATGGCAGCGTGGACGGAAGTCATGTGGTGCTGCGCGATTTGCAGACGCGTTTCACCAGGCTGAAGGTGCTATGCCATGTCCATGCCGTGGGCCAGAGCATGGCGGTGCTGAGCGGAGTGCGCCACGGGCGTGGCGACTGGCTGGTGGTACTCGACGGCGATGGTCAGAACGATCCCGCCGACATTCCCGCCATGCTGGAGGAGGCGATGCGCCGCTACCAGAGCGATCCATACCAGGTGGGCCTCATCGGCCACAGGGTCAACCGCCGCGACGACTGGGTCAAGCGTCTCTCTTCAACGCTGGCCAACGGTTTTCGCGACCTGCTGCTGCGCGACGGCATTCCGGATACCGGCTGCGGGCTCAAGGTCGTGCGTCGCGACTGGTATCTGAAACTGCCTGCCTTCAATCACATGCACCGCTACATCCCCGCGCTGATCCAGGCTCAAGGGGGGCGCATGGCGCCCTGGCCGGTCAACCACAGGCCACGCCAGGCGGGCATCTCCAAATACGGGGTCTGGAACCGGCTCTGGGTCGGGCTGGTGGACGTGGTCGGGGTCTGGTGGTTGCAGCGCCGCTCCAAGGTGGTTGAAATCCGGGAGATGCTGGAGTGATGGACGCCTGGCTGTCTGCCCCCATCGACTGGCTGGACTGGACCGGGGTGCACGTCACCGGCTGGAAGCTGATCGGCTACACGGGGGCGCTGATGTTCGGCGGACGCTGGCTGGTGCAGTTTCTGGCGTCCAGGCGGGCGGGGCGACCCGTCATCCCGCGCCTGTTCTGGTACATGAGCGTGCTCGGCAGCCTGATGACGCTCAGCTACTTCACCTTCTCTCCCAAGCAGGACTCCGTCGGCGTGCTGCAAAACCTCTTCCCCACCTTCACCGCGCTCTACAGCCTCTATCTCGATATCCAGCATCGGGGCTGGCGGCGTGACAAGGGAGTGACCGGGGAGGCTCGTCATGGTGAATGATCGCACCCTGCTCAATCAGACGTCCCTTGGCTGGTTGCTGCTGATCGCGCTGGTGGTGCTGGGGGCCGGGCTGGGTCTGCGGGACCCCTGGCCGGCGGATGAGCCGCGCTTTGCCCTGATCGCCAAGGAGATGGTGGAGAGTGGCCAGTGGCTCTTCCCCATGCGCGGCGGGGAGCTCTATCCGGACAAGCCGCCGCTATTTATGTGGGGGATCGCGATCGGTTATGTGTTGACTGGCTCCATCAAGGTGGCCTTTCTGCTGCCTTCCCTGCTGTCTGGCTTGCTGACCATCTTGCTGGTGTGGGACCTGGGGCGTCGGTTATGGAACCCAGCGGTCGGCTTTATGGCCGGGCTGTTGCTGCTGTTCACCGTCCAGTTCACCCTGCAGGCCAAGACGGCGCAGATCGATGCCCTGGCGACGGCCTTCATCACCCTCGGTCTCTATGGTTTTCTGCGCTTCCTGCTCTGCGAGGGAGGGTGGCGCTGGTACTGGCTCGGCTGGTTTGCCGCGGGGCTTGGCGTCATCACCAAGGGGGTGGGAGTACTGGCCCTGCTGGTGCTGCTTCCCGCGCTCTGGACCCACAGGGCACAAATCCGCGCCGCGCCGTTGTCAGCCTGGCTGAAGGCCCTGCTCGGGCCGCTGGCCATGGCCCTGGCGATGAGCCTCTGGCTGGTCCCCATGCTGGAGGCCGTGACCCGAAGCGGGGATCCCCTCCTGCTGGCCTACAGAGACAACATATTGCTGCGCCAGACGGTGACTCGCTATACCAGCGCCTGGCACCACGTCAAACCCTTCTGGTACTACCTTACCTCGGTGATCCCGCCGTTCTGGCTGCCGCTCTCCCTGCTGCTGCCCTGGCTGGTGGTGGCCTGGCGGCGCGCCATTCGGGCGCAGGACAGGCGTATCCTGCTGCTGCTGGGTTATCTGATGCTGGTGGTGCTGTTTTTCTCCTGCTCGCCAGGCAAGCGGGGCGTCTACATCACGCCCGGTACGCCCGCCCTGGCGCTCCTGACCGCACCCTTCATCGGCACCCTGCTGGTCCGGGTCTGGCCGGGGCGGCTACTGGCCGGGCTCGGCTGGTTGCTGGGAGGGGTAGGGCTGGTGGGGGCTCTGGTGCTGGTATTTAGCGACAGAGTGGCCAGCCGTCTGGGGGAACTGGGGCCGGATCCCTGGCTTCCCCTGCTGGTGCTGGGGGGATCCTTGCTGCTGATCAATGCCTGGCTTCGCCGGACGCCACTGACCGCCATTCTCTGCTCCCTGGCGGTGGGGTGGCTGATCTACTCCTGCTGGATAAGCGTGCGCCTCAACGAGGTGCGCACCCCTCAGGCAGTCATGGCATTGGCGGCGCAGAAGGTGCCTGCGGGGGATGAACTGCTGCTGGCGGGATTCAAGGAGCAGCATCTGCTGTTTAGCCTGCAACCAGTGAAACATTACCCTTATCTGATGGGAGACGGGGAGCAGGCCCGGGAAGCTGCCGCCTGGATAGGGGCTGCCCCCGGGCGCTGGGTACTGGGGAGCGCCGACCTGATGGTGAGGTGTTTTGATCCCGCGAAGATGGAAAACCTCGGCAACCGTCACCGCACCGACTGGCTGCTGGCAGGCCCGCAGGCCCTCAAACCCGCCTGTCGTGGGCTCTCCCCCACCATGGTGCCCTTCAGCTATACCCCTTCATCCTGAGCGCAGGGTCGCGAGCCAGGGGACCCTGCCACCTCGTTTGGCTCAGACCCGGTAGTAGTCCCGATACCAGCGGACAAAGCCGTCGACCCCTTCCTTGAGCCCGATACGGGGGCGATAGCACGTGGTGTCGAACAGCGAGCGGGTGTCGGCCCAGGTGGCGAGCACGTCGCCGGGCTGCATGGGCAGCATGTTGCGGATGGCCCGTTTGCCGAGGGCCGACTCGATGGCATTCACGAAGTCCAGCAGCCTGACCGGGCTGCCGTTGCCGATGTTGAAGAGGCGATAGGGGGCCGGGCTGGCGTCCGGGGCCCCCTGCCAGTGGGCATCGCCCGCAGGGGGGATGTCTGAGATGCGCACTATCCCCTCGACGATGTCGTCGACATGGGTGAAATCCCGGCTGAGCTGGCCCTGGTTGTAGAGGTCGATGGGGTCGCCGTTCAGGATGGCGTGCACGAACTTGAACAGGGCCATGTCGGGCCGACCCCAGGGGCCGTAGACGGTGAAAAAGCGCAGCCCGGTGGTGGGCAGGCCGTAGAGATGGGAGTAGGAGTGGGCCATCAGCTCCCCCGCCTTCTTGCTCGCCGCATAGAGGGAGACGGGATGATCCGCCCCATGGGACGGTTTGAACGGCATCTGTTCGTTCAGCCCGTAGACCGAGCTGGAGGAGGCATAGACCAGATGCTGCACCCGGGTCTGGCGACACCCCTCCAGCACGGTAAGGTGGCCGGTGAGGTTGCTGTCGGCGTAGGCGAAGGGGTTGTCCAGGGAGTAGCGCACCCCGGCCTGGGCCCCCAGATGGATCACCCGGTCAAACTGCTCGCGGGCAAAAAGCGAAGCCATGGCCGCGCGGTCCGCGAGATCGAGGTGTTCGAAGCGAAAGCCGGGTAGAGGCGTGAGCAGGGCGAGGCGCGCCTCCTTGAGACTCACCGCGTAGTAGTCGTTGAGGTTGTCTATCCCCACCACCTGATGGCCGTCGCCACAGAGCCTGCGCGCCACATGAAATCCGATAAACCCGGCGGCGCCGGTGACGAGGTACTTCATCGCTCCTCCTGATGAGCCAGGCTGTCGCCACGGCCGATGGCATAGTAGGTGAAACCGCGCTGGCGCAGACGGGCCGGATCATAGAGGTTGCGGCCGTCGAAGATGATGGCCTGCTTCAGGGTCTGGCGAAGCAGGTCGAAATCCGGTGCGCGGAACTGTTGCCACTCGGTGCAGACGAGCAGGGCATCGGCCCCCTGAAGGGCGGCTTCCTGGGTGTCGCACAGGATCAAATCTGCCCGCTGGCCATAGAGGCGGGCGGCCTCGGTCATGGCCTCGGGGTCGAACGCCTGCACCTGGCCTCCTGCCGCCCAGATCGCCTCCATCAGCACCCTGCTCGGGGCTTCGCGCATGTCGTCGGTATTGGGTTTGAAGGCGAGTCCCCATAACGCGAAGGTGCGCCCCGACAGACTGGCACCAAAATGGTGGTGCAGCCGGGTCATGAGCCTGTGCTTCTGCGCCTCGTTGACCTGCTCCACCGAGCGCAGCAGGGGGGTCTCGCACCCCGCCTCCTTCGCGGTGTGGATCAGCGCCCTGACATCCTTGGGGAAGCAGGATCCGCCATAACCGCAGCCCGGGTAGATGAAGTGGTGGCCGATGCGCGGATCGGCACCAATGCCCTTGCGCACCTCCTCGATATCGGCGCCCAGGGCTTCGGCCAGGGTGGCCATCTCGTTCATGAAGGAGATGCGGGTCGCCAGCATGGCGTTGGCGGCGTACTTGGTCAGTTCGGCGCTGCGTGCATCCATCCGCAGGATGCGGTCTCGCTTGCGGTTGAAGGGGGCGTAGAGCTCCTCCAGCAGGGAGAAGGCGTGATCGGAGTCGGTGCCGATGATGATGCGATCCGGCCGCAGGCAGTCGGCGACGGCGGCGCCCTCCTTCAGAAATTCGGGGTTGGAAACCACGTCGAGCGGAAGATCGAGACCACGGTCGGCGAGGCGCTCCGCAATGTGTCGCCGTACCCGGCTGGCGGTGCCGACAGGGACAGTGCTCTTGTTGACCACCACCTTGCCCCCTTGCATCAGGCGGCCTATGGTGTCCGCCACCGTCATCACCTAATGGAGGTCGGCGGATCCGTCCTCGTCCGGCGGCGTTCCGACCGCGATGAAGATAAGCTCGGCAAACTCCACCGCCCGTGCCGGGTCTGTGGTGAAGATCAGGCGGCCGGCCTGATGATTGCGCAGCACCAGAGGGGCGAGGCCGGGCTCGAAGAGGGGAATGTGTCCCGCTTTCAGGGCCGCGACCTTGTCGGCATCCACATCCACACAGATCACCTTGTGACCCATCTCCGCCAGTACGGCGGCCTGAACCAACCCGACATAACCTATTCCGAATACGGTTACTCTCATCCGCTGTTGTTCCGCTGGCAGTGACAAGCGACTCATTCTAGAACGATTCGGGCGCGGGGGGCAGCGGCCCGTTTCAGGTTTTTCAGCATCAGGCCGGCGGTGAGTGTGGGACATTTTGGTGCAAGGATTGTAACGCCTGGATGACGCGCACCATTTTGGCGCGTGAAGGGCGGGACTTGTGATCCATCTCACTCAAATTGGAGACTGTCGGCATAACGAAGCCCCGGTTAACGGGGCTCGCTCCGCCCGACGGGCGGCCAACACTCTCTTGCTTCGCGACTGGATACCTGGTTATGGACAACACTTCACGCTCTGCGCACCCGCTCTATGAGGATGTGCTCGCCTTGCTGACCGCAGCAGGCTTCGTTTCCCTCGGCATCTTCCTGTTCCATCAGGTCGGCCTGCTCACCGGTGGCACCGCCGGCCTGGCGCTGCTGCTGCAACAGGTGACCGGCATCAGCTTCGGCCTGCTGTTCTTCGCCATGAACCTGCCTTTCTATGCCCTGGCCTGGCTCAGAATGGGGCCGCGCTTCACCCTCAATACCTTTGCTGCCGTGGCCACCGTCTCATTCATGACGGATCACCTCAACGCCGTGCTGCAAATCGGCAAGATCGAACCCGTCTATGCGGCGCTGATCGGCGGCACCCTGATCGGCATGGGACTGCTCATCATGTTCCGCCACAAGGCGAGCCTGGGGGGCTTCAACATCCTGGCGCTCTTCATTCAGGACAGATGGGGTGTGCGGGCAGGCAAGCTGCAAATGGGGCTGGATTGCGCCATCGTGGTCGCCTCTTTCTTCGTGGTCTCCCCCTGGCTGCTGGTGCTTTCCGTGGTGGCAGCCATCATCTGTAACCTGGTGTTGACACTCAATCACAAGCCGGGGCGCTACCAGATAGCCTGATGTGCCCAGGGGGATTGCCCTGCAGGTCAGCCCAAGGCTGGATACCGCAAAAAGACAGAGCGCCTGATGGCGCTCTGTTGCTATCTGCCCCTGGGTGTCACACCACCATGGGGACGCCGCTCTCGGGGTGGTGGATCACCTGTGCGGGGTAGTCGTAGAGGCGCGCGATGAGCTCCGGAGTCAGCACCTCGCCTGCGTTGCCGTCAGCCATCAGCCTGCCCTGCTCCAGCATCACCAGCCTATCGGCGTAGCGGGCTGCCAGATTGAGGTCGTGCAACACCACCAGCACGGCGGTGTTGCGACCGGCCAGCGCCCGGGCCATGGCGAGCAACTGGTGCTGGTATTTGAGATCCAGCGCCGAGGTGGGCTCGTCCAGCAGCAGCAGCCGCGCTTGCTGCGGTTCCTCCGGGGCCTGCCAGATCTGGGCCAGCACCCGGGCGAACTGCACCCGTTGACGCTCCCCGCCGGAGAGGCCGGGATAGAGGCGGTTCGCCAGATGGTCGACCCCGGCGTGGGTCATGGCGGCGCGGACTATTTCGTCGCGCCGGCTGGCAGGCTCGCTGTGGGGCAGCCGACCCATGGCCACCACCTCTTCGCACAGGAAGGGGAAGCTCAAGGAGGAGCTTTGCGGCAGCACACCGACCCGGTGGGCCAGAGCGTTGCCGGCCCACCCCCTGCGGGTCTGGCCGAACAGGTGGATCTCCCCTTCATGTTCCAGCTCGCCGGTCAGGCACTTGAGCAGTGAGCTTTTGCCCGCCCCGTTGGGGCCGAGCAGGGCGGTCAGGCTGCCAGCATGCAGGTCGAGATCCAGGCTGTCCAGGATAAGCCGGTTGCCACGACTGAGGCGAAGACCCCGGCAACTGAGCAGGGGGGAGGGGGATCCGGGCAAAGTGGCGATCTCCTGTTACAGGGTTCGGCGGCTCTTGACCAAGAGCCAGATGAAGAAGGGGGCACCCAGCAGGGCGGTGATGATGCCGACCGGCAGCTCGGCCGGTGCGAGCAGGGTGCGTGCCAGCATGTCGGCCCCCAGCAGCAGGCCAGCCCCCAGCAGGGCAGACAGCGGCAACAGGCGGACATGGTTGGGTCCGGCCAGCAGCCGTACCAGATGGGGAACCACCAGGCCGACAAAGCCGATCATGCCGGCCACCGCCACCGCCACGCCGACACCGGCAGCGGTGAGCAGGATGAGGCGACGCTTCAGCATCTGCACGTTCACCCCCAGATGCCGGGCCTCTCCCTCTCCCAGCAGCAGGGCGTTGAGGGGATTAGCATCGCGCATGAACAACAGCAGCAGGGCGGCCAGGGTCAGCAGCGCCAGCGTCACATCGACCGGCTTGCCTGCCGCCAGGGAGCCCATCTGCCACAGGCTCAGGTTGCGCAGCATCTGATCGTCCGCGAGATAGGTGAGCAGTCCGATGACGGCGCCGGAGAGCGCCGTGATGGCCACCCCGGCCAGCAGCATCACGGTGACCGAGGTGCCCCCTTCCCGGGTACCCAGCAGATAGACGAGGGTGGTGGTGAGGGCTCCGCCGAGAAAGGCGAGCAGGGGCAGCAACCCCAGGCCGAGCAGGCTCTGCAGGTGCGAGCCCAGCGGGGCGAGCAGCACGATGGCCAGGGCCGCGCCGAGTGCCGCGCCACCCGACACCCCTATGATGCCGGGGTCTGCCAGGGGGTTGCGAAACAGTCCCTGCATCACGGCGCCGCAGAGGCCGAGAATGCCCCCCACGGCGATGCACAGCAGGGTGCGTGGCAGACGGATCTCCTGCACGATCAATAATTTGTGAGCCTCAATCCCGCTCTGTGGTCCGGCAAACAGGGCGCGCAGGCTCTCACCAAGGGAGAGGGACATGGGGCCGGTCGCGAGGGACCCGACCAGCAGCAACGCCAGCGCGCAGCCGGTCAGGGCGAGCAGCCAGGGCAGAGGCAGGCGCATCAGGAACCCTGCTTGATCCACTGGGCGATCTGGTTCGCCTGTTGCAAGGAACGAAGGCTGAGGCCCCCTTGCAGGGCATGTCCGTCGATGGCGTGGATAGCCTTGTTCTTGCCTGCCGGGGTGGCTGACAGGGCGGGCACCTGACTCAGGACGGCGTCGGGATCCTGATACTGCTGCCAGTCGCGGCCGCTCACCAGCACCAGATCAGGTTGCAGCTCGATGAGGGATTCGGTGGAGACGGGCTTGTAGTCGTGGAGCCCAGCCACCGGATTGACGCCGCCCGCCAGGGTGACGAGGGCGCTGGCGGTGGTGTTGCCACCGGCGATGCTGGTGGGCTGACCCTTGTGCAACAGCAGGAAGGCGACCTTGAGGGGCTTGTTCTGCTTCGCCTGCGCCGCCAGGGTGTCGCTCTGGGCGGCAATCTCCTCCTTGAGCTTGCTCCCTGCCGCCTGGTCACCCAGGAGATGGGCCAGGGTGTCGATACGCTCGTTGAGGTTGGCCAGCGTAGGGGCTGTGGCCATGACCTCGACCTTGACGTTGGCACGGCGCAACTGATCAAGCGTGCTGTTCGGGCCCATCTCGTCGCTGCCGACCACCAGGGTCGGAGAGAGACTCAGGATCCCTTCGGCGGCGAGGGCGCGGTGATAGCCGACCTTGGGCACGCCTCTGGGCTCCGGACTGCTGACATCGGTGGCGACCAGGCTCTGCTCGCCCCCCAGCGCCAGGATGAGTTCCGTGGTGGCGGGGCCTATGCTGACGATACGCTCCACCGCCATGACGGATGGGGAAGAGAGGGAAAGGGCACAGCCGAGCAGGCTGAATGCGAGGGCAATACGACGGCCCATGCGAACCTCCGAAGGGTGAATGAAATAGGGTTGCCGCCGAGAATATCAAGTCGTCCATCAAAATGCACTGAGAATGAAAGCGATTATCAATTGCGTTACTTGGGGCGCTTTATTACAGTATCCGCCGCGACACCGAGCACCATCGCCAGATCATCCAGGGAGAACCGATGAGCATTGCACAACGCATTCATGCGCTGCTGGAGCAAGACCCGAGCGCCCACCCGTCCACCCTCGCCACCGAGCTGGCCGTCAGCGAATGGGAGGTGGTACGCCATCTGCCTGCCGCCCTGATGACGCAAGTGCCGGCCGGGGAGGCCGAAGCCCTGCTGGCGGACCTGGCCAGCTGGGGTCAGGTGACCACCATCGTCGAATCCGATGGATCCATCTTCGAGGTGAAGGCTCCCTTCCCCAAGGGCAAGAACGCGCGCGGCTACTACAACCTGATGGGGCGGGACGGGGAGCTGCACGGCCACCTCAAGCTCGACAACGTGGCAGGCATCGCCCTGGTCAGCAAGCTCTTCATGGGCAAGGAGGGGCACTCCTTCCAGTTCTTCGGCCACAGTGGCCGCTGCATCTTCAAGATCTACCTGGGCCGGGACGAGCAGCGTCAACTGCTGCCTGAGCAGGTGGAGCGTTTCATGGCCCTGCGCCTTCAGTATCAAGAGGAAGTGAAAGCATGAGTGAACGTCAGGAGCGCCTGCAAAACCGCCTGCAACCGGAGATCCGCGAGTTCCGCGACGGTTGCCGTACCCTGCAGCTCGCCACTGTGGATGGCGAAGGCAACCCCAATGCCAGCTATGCCCCCTTCGTGCTGCAGGAAGATGGATACTATGTGCTCATCTCCGAGATAGCTCGCCACGCCCGCAACCTGCAACAGGTGCCCAAGGTATCGCTGATGCTGATCGAGGACGAAACCGGTGCCCGCGAGCTGTTTGCCCGCAAGCGTCTGACCTTCGATGCGGTCGCCGAGGTGGTGGCCCGCGACGACGCACGCTGGGAGAAGGCCGTTGCGGCGCTGGAAGGGCGCTTCGGCGAGATAGTCAAAGGGCTCTCCAACCTCAAGGACTTCGTGCTGTTTAGGCTCAAGCCCGAGCAGGGACTGTTCGTCAAGGGATTCGGTCAGGCGTTCCGTGTCTCCGGCGACGAACTGGTGGACTTCGTTCACCTGGTGGAAGGGCACAAACGCATCGACAATGGCGCCGAGCTGACCAGCCCGGCGGATGAACCCGTTTGAGGGAACAATTAGCGAGATGAGAAAACGGGCAGCCTGGGCTGCCCATTTTGTTGTTATGTCCCGGGTTACTCTTGCCAGCCTGCCTGGTTGGGGAAGGCATCGCGATCGGCCTGGGTGGCGCTCTCGTTGCATTCCCCGCGGATCTTCCAGGAGGTCTGGCTGAGGACGATATAGCCGCTTCGGCAATACTTGCGCGTGGCCAGCATCTGGGTGAGCTGCTCGTCCTGCAGGGCTTCCCGGCGTTCCAGCAGGCTCTTGTCGCGGCGGCTCAGCCGGTTGTCATCTCCCTCCTGCAACCGGGTGGGCAGGCCGTCGAGAGGGGCGGCCTCGAAGGTGAAGCGCTTGCTCCCGTCGTCGCTGATATGGGTGTGGAACAGGGGGGCCGGGCCATCGGGTGCTGCCCCCGGCAATCCGGAGCAGGCGGTGAGCGCCGGTAACAGCAGCGTGAGGGCAACGGCAGAGAGTAGACGCACACAAGACTCCAATCGGGTGTTCACATCAGGACGGGCAGCTTAACACGCCCGCTCGGGTTGAATGGTGGCCAGCAGCTCATCCGTCGTGAGCAGGGTCACGCTTCTGCCTTGAGGCAGGCTCAGATGCCGCCACATGAAGTGGTGGTGCTGGATGATCTGCTCCGCACTCAGGTGCGGCCTGTCCGCCGTGGTATGGGCGTCGGTCACCGCAAAGGCGTCAAAGCCCCTGGCGGCGGCGCTGCGCAACGTGGTATCGACGCAAAAGTCGGTGGCACAGCCGCAGATGAGCAGTCTGTCTACCGACTGCTCTGCCAGCAGGAAGCCGAGCTCGGTATCGAGGAAGCTGTCACAGGCGGTCTTGCGCACCCGGCTGTCGTGGGGAGATGGGGCCAGATCGGCGTGCAGTTGCCAGCCCGCACTGCCAGGTTCCAGTTCGGAACCCGGTTCGTCGTGTTGCACATAGATGACCCGTCCGTGTTGGCCCCGCACGCGATCGGCCAGACGATTGATGTTGGCGATGACCTGGGCATCCTGATGGCGGGGGTTATCGAACAACCCCTGTTGCATGTCGATGACGAGTAGCACATCCATATGAAATCCTTGGGCTATTTTGAGGGTTGCAACCATTGGCTGCAGTCACGGCTTCGGGATTGATGCAGTGCGCCCATATCTTGCTTCATTTCCTTTGCATTTAGCCAGCGTTCCGGCAGGGGAGCGATGTGGACCCTGACATCTGCGTCTCTCCCGGGGGCTGTCTCGTCACCGGTTTGCGGCACGATGAGCGCCACCTTGAGTGCCGGATTGCGGCTGGCGATGCGACTGGCGATCCCGAGTCCCCCCTCCACGTGGAAGTTGCCTGCGATATGCATGATGCGCCTGCCGGGATGCTTGCCCAGATAATCCACCATGCTTTCGGCCATGGTGTCGTCCCAGCTGGTCTGGGCGGCGAAGCGACGGGCGTTGCCGTCCGCATCCCCATGGTGCATAGAGGCCATGAACTTCTGGCGGTAGCCGTCATCCCCCAGAGTCAGCTCGCGGGCAAGCTGGCTGCGGCGATTGGCCGGCAGTTTGTCGAGCCAGGCCGGTCCCTCCTGACCGACGCAGCTCACCAGAGGTTTGGGGGCATTGGCGGCAATCACTGGCAGGTGCTGCGCCTTGGCGAACTCCACCAGAGGGCGGTAATCACTCTGGTAGTTGGGCCAGGCATGGCCATCTCGAATGAGGGCCGATTCGCCGATGCGTCCGGCCAGGTAGGCATCCAGCACCGGCTGATCGGCGCGGCTGAACTGCTCCATGGAGAGCACCAGGGCCCGGCCATCGGCTTGCGACATCTCGTCAAGCCCTGCCAGCAGACGGGCCTGCAACAGATGGATGGCCGGGTGAGTGTGAAGCTCCCCCACCAGCACGATGTCGGCATCCGCCACCCGCGTCACCGCCTGCTCGAAGGTCAGCGCCTGCCCCTGGGCTGTATCGAGCCGAGCGTGATAGAGGGTCTCGGGTGGGGTGTTCTGTGGCGTGGTGGCGCAGGCGGCCAGCAGCAGGGGTAGGGCGAGCAGGGGGAGTCGTCGGATCATGGTTACTCACTCAAGAAACAGGGGATGGGAAAAGGCTGCACCATGGGATGGCGGCATGGCGAGCAAAAAGTGGCGCCAGTGTAAGGGGGAATGACGATAAAGTGAAATGAGAATGATTCACTTTATTATTGATCTTTGTCTCTGGCGGGATAATATGCCTTCCGCTTGATAATAATTCTCAATAAGGACTTTGCAGTGGCGCACAACAACACCCCCTCCCTGATAGCCCTCGCCGTGGCGGCCGGGCTGATCTCCCCCGCTTTCGCCGCAGACAAGAAAGCCGATGAAGTCATGGTCGTCAGCGGCTCCCGGATGGAACAGAAGCTGGAAGATGTTTCCGGTCCCATCGGCGTCATTACCTCGGAGCAGATTGAAGAGCAGGTCGTCAGCAACGTCGCCGATCTGTTCCGCTATGAGCCCGGGGTGAGCGTGCAGGGAGGCGCAGGAGATGCCCAGACCTTCACCATTCGCGGCATGAGCGAAAACCGGGTCAAGGTGGTGCAGGACGGTGTGCGCCAGAACGATGCCTACAAGAATGGCGGCGTGGGTCAGACCTACTTCGACACCGACATGATCAAGCAGGTGGAAGTGGCCAAAGGGCCGGCCTCCGCCGCTTACGGTTCCGATGCTCTGGGAGGCGTCATTGCCATCACCACCAAGGATGCTGGCGACTTCCTCAAGGGCCGCGGCAGCTATCTGGATGCGACCACGGGTTATGCCTCCAGCAGCCACCAGAGAATGGCCGGCATCACGGGGGCGCTGCGCACCGGGGAAGTCGAGAACCTGCTGCGCTACACCTGGCGCGATGGCGGTGTCACCCAGAATTATGACGGCGACAAGAACGAGTTCGACATCGTCAGTCAGGCCGTGCTGTTCAAGAGCAAGTGGAATCTCTCCGATGATCAGTTCCTGAAACTGACGGTGGATTACTTCACCGAGGGGCAGGATCCGGATGCCATCGATCTGACCAAGGCGGGCTCCGTCTTCAACCAGCCCATTACCGACAAGGAGACCGACAACCTCTCCCTGGTACTGGATCATGGCCTCGCCCTGAACGCCCCCTGGGCGGATCGCGTGGACAGCAAGATCTACTACAGCCGCGCCAAGCAGACCCTGGATCAGTACGCTTCGTCCAAGTATCCGGTCATGCCGGGCAACCCCTATGTGACCAAGAACTCCCTGGATCACAACGGTTTCGAGCAGGAGAGCCTGGGCGCCCAGGTGAAGTTCAACAAGGCGCTCGCCAGCCAGCGTCTGGCCTGGGGCCTGGAATACGAGCATACCGACAACGAGCGCACCCGCTTCAAGGCGCCGACCGTGCCGGGGGATTTCGTCGGCTACAACGAGCTGAGCTTCCCCTCCACCACCACCGAGCGCAGTGCGCTCTGGGCCTTTGACGAGATCAAGTTCGGCGAGCGCTGGGTGCTGACGCCGGGAGCCCGCTACGACTACTACCGGATGAACCCGGATCAGGATCCCGCCTACACCGGCGAGAACCTCAAGCGTTTCTCCGAAGGGGAGTTCTCGCCCAAGCTGGGGCTGGTGTTCAAGGCGCACGAGGCGGCCAACCTGTTCGCCCAGTACAGCCACGGCTACAAGACCCCCATGTATGACAATGCCTTCTCGACCCTGAACCACCAGGCATATGGCTATCGCATCGAGCCCAACCCGAACCTCAAGCCCGAGAGCAGCGACGGCATCGATCTGGGGGTGCGCGGCAGCCGTGGCGGGTTCAGCTATGAAGTGGCCACCTTCTACAACAAGTTTGAAGACTTCATCGAGTTGGCCGGGGTCGGCACCGAGGGCCGCACCGCGCTGTATCAGTATCAGAACCTGGACAAGGCGACCACCAAGGGGGCCGAGGCCAAGGCGGACTACTGGCTGAACGATCTGGTCAACGTCTGGGGCAACCTGGCCTACATCGAGGGCAAGGATGGCGAGGGCAACTACATCAACAGCCTGAGCCCCCTGAACGGCAGCGTCGGAGTGCGTCTGGAGCAGCCGAACTGGAACATCAACACCGCCCTGCGCTTTGCCGACGACATGGACAAGGTGGGCAAGGATGCGCGAGGCAACGACAACATCAAGAGCGCAGGCTGGGGCGTGGTGGATCTCTATGCCCAGTTCAAGCCGGTGCAGGACCTGCAGCTCAACGTGGGGGTGTTCAACCTGTTTGACAAGGAGTACGTGAGCTACGAGAGCATCACCGGCCTTGCCGCCACCGCGGATACCAGCAAGCAGACCGAGCCTGGCCGCAACCTCAGTGCACGGGTCAAGTACGTGTTCTGATGGTCGTGGACCAGCATGAAGGAAAAGGGGCCCTCGGGCCCCTTTTGTCATGAAGGTCGGCGTCTGCAAAAAAGAAACCCGCCAGGGGCGGGTGGAAGGATTGCAACACTCATCAGGAAGCGGTGTTACCCAATAGACAGGGGGATGTGACAAAGGTTCAACTTTATTGATATTTATGGTTTTTATCTGTCATGCTGCCTGGGGATCCCCGTCCCGAAATCGGTTATCATTTGTGCCCCTTGTCCCGCTGCCGAGCCCCTATGCCCGCGTTCTCCTGGTTAGCCCTGTTTTTTGGCGCCTTCTACTTCGTTTATGGCGCCTACCTGCCGTTCTGGTCGCTCTGGCTGGAAGGCATTGGGGTGAGGACTGAACAGATAGGGCTGTTGCTGGGGGTGGGCATGGCCATCCGTTTTGTCGGCAACCTGATGGTGATGGGGCGAGTCAAGGGTGCCGGCCAGTTGCTGCCCGTCACCCGCCTGCTCTGTCTGCTGAGTCTGCTGGCCTTCCTCGGTTTCTATCTGGGCCACAGCCTCTGGTGGCTGGTGGTGCTGACCCTAGCGGCCAACTTCATCTACCCGACCCTGATGCCCATGGGAGAGGCACTTGCCACCCGCATGGTGGTTCAGACCCACCTCGACTACGGCAAGGTGCGGCTGTGCGGCTCCTTTGCCTTTATCGTCGCCTCCACCCTGGTGGGGGCCCTGGTGGGCAACTTTGGCAGCGACTGGGTGCTGCACACCATGGTGGCCGGGCTGCTGATCATGCTGGGGCTCAGCCTGCTGCCGCTGCGACCCGCCCCCCGGGAGCTGCAAGGGGAGCGGGCCAAGGCCTCGCTGCTCGTCACGCTCAGGTCGGCCCCGGTGCGCCGCTTCCTGCTCATCACCGCCCTGCTGCAGGGGAGCCACGCGGCCTACTACGGTTTCAGCGCCATCTACTGGAAGAGCGCCGGCTACAGCGGCACCCTGATCGGGTATCTCTGGGCTCTGGGAGTGGTGGCGGAGATCGCCATGTTCGCCGCGGACAAGCGCTTCCTCCAGCGCTTCGGTGCCCAGACCCTGTTTCTGGTGGGGGCCCTTGGCTGCGTGGTGCGCTGGGTGCTGCTCGGCAGTTCTACCGACCTGGCGGTGCTGGTGCTCGGCCAGCTGCTGCACGGGGTCACCTTCTGCGTCAGTCACCTCGGCGCCATCCGCTTCATGACCCGCCAGTTGCCTGCGGAGCAGCAGATCCCCACCCAGGCGCTCTATGCGGCCCTGGGCCTTGGCATGACGGTGGCGGCCCTGATGGCGATCTGCGGCGTGCTGTTCGAGCCGCTGGGGGGCGGCATCTTCTTTATCATGGTGCTGGTAGTGCTGCCGGTCTTCGTGTTGCGGCTGCGTGAAGAGAGCCCTGAACAGGGCCGATGACACAGGTCTGCCGGTCTCTGGCGCGGCAGACCTCCGACTTATCTGGACAAGGGAAGTAGAGAGATGCACCAAGGATGGCTGCTGATCGGGTTGTCGCTCGCCTATCTGGGCTTGCTGTTCCTCATCGCCTATGTGGCGGACAAGAACAAGCGCCGTCGCCCCAAGGGGCAGCCTCTGCTCTACAGCCTGTCGCTGGCGGTCTATTGCACCTCCTGGACCTTCTTCGGCACAGTGGGCCAGGCCAGCGAATCCCCCTGGTCGCCGGTGCCCATCTACCTGGGCCCCATGCTGGTGTTCCTGTTTGGCTGGCGCCTGCTGGCCCGCCTCATCCTGGTGGCCAAGCGCGAGCACATCACCTCCATCGCCGATTTCATTGCCGCCCGTTATGGCAAGTCCCAGCGCCTGGCCATGGTGATCAGCCTCATCGCCGTCATGGGGATACTTCCCTATCTGGTGCTGCAGCTCAAGGCGATCGTCACCGGGCTCGATCTGCTGATGGCCAACAGCACGGGGGTCAGCCCCACCAGCAACATGGCGGAGCTGGCGCTGGGGGTCACCCTGCTGCTGGCCCTGTTCAGCATTCTGTTTGGCACCCGCAACCTGGATGCCACCGAGCACCACAGGGGCATGGTGGTGGCCATCGCCTTCGAGTCCGTGGTCAAGCTGCTCGCCTTCATGGCGGTGGGGGGCTTTGCGCTCTGGCTCATCATCGCCAGACCGAGCGAGGCGCGTACCCTGGTGGCGGGCGACTTCCTCGATGCGGTGGTGGCGGTGACGCCGGGCGGCCTGCTGGAGCTCGCCATCTACACCCTGATCGCCATGTGCGCCGTCATCTGCCTGCCGCGCCAGTTTCACGTGACCGTGGTGGAGAACAACCAGGGGCAGGATCTGCACTGGGCCCGCTGGATCTTCCCCCTCTATCTCTTTCTGATGGGGCTCTTCATCTGGCCGCTGGCGCTGGCAGGCAAGCAGTGGGTCGGGGCAGACATGGCCTCGGACACCTATGTGATAAGCCTCCCCATGTCGCTCGGCTACGACGGCATGGCGATGCTGGCATTTCTCGGCGGCACCTCGGCGGCCACCGGCATGGTGATCGTCTGCACCATCGCTCTGGCCATCATGGTCAGCAACGATCTGGTGTTGCCGGTCCTGCTGCGCCGGGTCTGGCAACAGGGGCGGGACGAGCGCCTGATGCGGTTGCTGCTGCAGGTGCGTCGGGGCGCCATCTTGTTGATTTTGCTGGCGGCCTGGGCGCTTTATCTCTGGCTCGGGGATCTCACCAGTCTGTCGCGCATCGGCTATCTCTCGTTCGGGGCCGTGGCCCAGTTCGCACCGGCCCTGCTGCTTGGCCTGTACTGGCGTCATGGCAATCGCAAGGGCGTCTATCTCGGGCTCGCCCTCGGGGTCAGCCTCTGGTTCGTGACCCTGCTGGCGGAGAGCGGACTGCTGGCAGGCTCCCCCCTCGAAGCCCTGCTGGCGCCCCCAGACTGGCCGGCGGTGCGGGATCTGAGTCTGGGGGCCTGGTGCCTCTTCCTGAGTCTTCTGCTCAACCTGGTCGGCTATGTGGCGGGCTCCCTGCTGTCTCGGGCGGCGGTGAGCGAGCGGCTGCAGGCCGCCAACTTCGTCGGCAAGACGAGCCGGGATACCTCGGCGCTCTATCATGCGCGGGTCTCGGTGAAGGAGCTGGAGATGCTGGCGGCCCGCTTCGTCGGTTCCAGCCGCGTCAAGCGGGCCTTCGGCCGCTTCGCCGGCGAGCGGGGAGGCACCCTGGCGCCCCAGATGCAGGCCTCCGCCGAGCTCATCGCCCACACGGAGCGACTGCTGGCCGGGGTATTCGGTACCTCGTCCGCCCGCCTGGTGCTGGCCTCCGCCCTGCAGGGACGCAACATGCAGCTCGAGGAGATCGCCACCATAGTGGACGAGGCCTCCGACATGTTCCGCTTCAACCGCGGCCTGTTGCAGGGGGCAATCGAACACATGGGGCAGGGGATCTCCGTGGTGGACAGGGAGCTCAGGCTGGTGGCCTGGAACCGACGCTACATCGAGCTGTTCTCCTATCCCCCCGGTCTCATTCAGGTGGGCCGTTCCATCGAGGAGATCATCCGCTACAACGCTGGACAGGGGTTGTGCGGCCAGGGAGACATCGAGGCCCAGGTGGCGCGGCGGGTTGCCTTCATGAAGCGTGGCAGCCCCCATGTCTCGGCGCGGGAGCGTCCCGATGGCCGAGTCATCGAGATGCAGGGCAACCCCATGCCTGCGGGGGGCTTTGTCATGACCTTCACCGATATCACCCCGTTCAGGGCGGCGGAGCGGGTGCTGCGGGAAGCGAACGAGCACCTGGAGGCGCGGGTGGCCGAGCGCACCCACGAGCTCTCCGAACTCAACCGCCAACTGCTGCTGGTAAACCAGCAGGTGGAGAGGGCAAATCAGTCCAAGAGCCGGTTCCTTGCGGCGGTGAGCCACGACCTGACCCAGCCGCTGAACGCGGCCAAGCTCTTTACCTCCTCCTTGCTGGAGATGCTGCCCCCGGAGGACGAACCGGCTCGCATCGCTCGTCACATCGACGACGCCCTGGGGGCGACCGAGGATCTCATCACGGATCTGCTGGACATCTCGCGCCTCGAGGCGGGCAAGTTCAAGGCGAAGAAGCTCGATTTCGCCCTGAGCGATGTACTGGACAATCTCAAGGCGGAATTCGGCGTGCTGGCCCAGGCCGGTGGGATCCAGTTCTCCGTGGTGGAGAGCCGCCTTGCGGTCTACAGCGATGTGCGCTTGCTGCGGCGGGTGTTGCAGAACTTCCTCACCAACGCATTTCGCTACAACCCCGGCGGTCGGGTGCTGCTCGGCTGTCGCCGCATGGGGGATAAGGTGCGCATCGAGGTGTGGGACAACGGCCCCGGCATCCCGGAGGGCAAGCAGGAGGCGATCTTCGACGAGTTTTCCCGCCTCGATCACTCCCGCACCGCCAGGGAGCAGGGGCTTGGCCTCGGGCTCGCCATCGCCCGCGGCATTTCGCTGGTGCTGGGTCATCAGCTCTCCCTGCGCAGCTGGCCCGGAGCGGGGTCCGTCTTTGCCATCACCCTGAACCTCGCGACCCGGCCCGTCATCCCCAGCCAGGTGACGACCCCGGCCCTGCGAGACAGTCAGCTGGAAGGGGTCAGGATCCTCTGCATCGACAACGAGGAGGATATCCTCATCGCCATGGCCTCGCTGCTGGGACGCTGGGGCTGCGAGGTGCGCTGTGCCCAGAGCCTGGAGCAGGCGGAAGAGATCATCGGCGGCGGCTTCCTGCCTGCGCTGGTGCTGTCGGATTATCACCTGGATGACGGCAAGACAGGGTTGCAGGCGCTGCACATGATCAGGCTGGCCCACGGCAACGGTATCGGCGGCATCATCATCAGTGCGGATCGCAAGAGCGAGTTGCAGGCACAGATCCGTGAGCACGGCTTCGGCTACGTGAGCAAACCGGTCAAACCTCTCAAGCTGCGCGCCCTGATGAACAGCCTGCTGATGCCGGTTCAGTGACTGGTCTCACAGAATCGAGCATTGGCTGAACATTTTCTGGATGCCATCCAGACGTCATGATCGACGATGATGCCTATTTCGTCGCCACTTTCCAGATTTGGTGATAATTGAGTCTTGTTGGGTGTCACTTTTGGCAGGTGGCACCCGGGCGACTCTCCTCTATAGTCATTCGGCGATTATTTTTGTCGCAAATCAAGTTGTGCAAAAAGGCAAACCGGATGAAAGTCCGGGACGCAAAGCTTCCGGCCTAAGGGTCTGCGTACCTAGGATAGCGGGGCCACCACAGGTTGTATCGTCCATGGGCCAAGCCATGGTTGCGATGTTGTCTGCGTTACCTGGCAGGTTGCGTTGCCTTTTTCGTTGTTAATTCCAATAACGAAATAAGGAAGTTCAAATATGTTAAGTCCATAACTTTCCCTGCTGGCGCTTCTGGTCGGGGGGCTTTGCACTACCTCCGCCTTCGCCGCTGCCCCGGGCAAACCCACCATTGGCTCCGGCCCCACCAAGTTTGCCATCGTTGAAGTCAATCAGGCCGCTTCGGCCTACAACCAGCTGGTGACCGTCCACAAGGATGGCGCTCCCGTCAGCGTGACCTGGAACCTCTGGTCCGGTGACGTCGGACAGACCGCCAAGGTACTGCTCGACGGCAAGGAGGTGTGGTCAGGCCCGGCCTCCGCCGCGGGTACCGCAAACTTCAAGGTCACCAAGGGGGGGCGTTACCAGATGCAGGTGGCCCTGTGCAACGCCGATGGCTGCACCCTCTCCGACAAGAAGGAGCTGATGGTCGCCGATACCGACGGCAGCCACCTGGCGCCGCTCAATGCGCCCCTCAAGGAGAACAACAAGCCCTACGCCAACAAGTCCGGCAAGGTGGTGGGGGCCTACTACGTGGAGTGGGGTGTCTATGGTCGCAAGTTCACCGTGGACAAGATCCCGGCCCAGAACCTGACCCATATCCTCTACGGCTTCACCCCCATCTGCGGTGGCAACGGCATCAACGACAGCCTCAAAGAGATCTCCGGCAGCTTCGAGGCGTTGCAGCGCTCCTGTGCGGGTCGCGAAGACTTCAAGGTCTCCATCCATGATCCCTGGGCGGCGATCCAGATGTCCCAAGGCAACCTCAGCGCCTGGGATGAGCCCTACAAGGGCAACTTCGGCAACCTGATGGCCCTCAAACAGGCCCACCCGGACCTCAAGATCCTGCCGTCTGTCGGCGGATGGACCCTCTCCGATCCCTTCTATTTCCTGGGTGACAAGACCAAGCGCGATACCTTCGTCGCCTCGGTCAAAGAGTTCCTGCAGACCTGGAAATTCTTCGACGGCGTGGACATCGACTGGGAGTTCCCGGGCGGACAGGGGGCCAACCCCAGCCTGGGCGGCCCGAATGACGGCGCTACCTATGTGGTGCTGATGAAGGAGTTGCGAGCCATGCTCGATGAACTGGAAGCCGAGACCGGCCGCCAGTATGAGCTGACCTCGGCCATCAGCGCCGGCGGTGACAAGATTGCCAAGGTGGATTATCAGGCGGCCCAGCAGTACATGGACCACATCTTCCTGATGAGCTACGACTTCAGCGGCGCCTTCGACCTGACGAATCTGGCCCACCAGACCAACCTCTTTGCCTCCAGCTGGGATCCGGCCACCAAGTACACCACCGACAAGGGCGTCAAGGCGCTGCTGGGTCAGGGGGTGACACCGGGCAAGATTGTGGTGGGGGCGGCCATGTATGGCCGTGGCTGGACCGGAGTGAAGAACTACCAGGCCGGCAATCCCTTCACCGGCACCGCTACCGGACCGGTGAGCGGTACCTGGGAAAATGGCGTAGTGGATTACCGCGACATCGTCAACAACCGCATGGGCGCAGGCTGGGAGCAGGGTTATGACGAGTCGGCCGAGGCCCCCTATGTCTTCAAGGCCAGCAGTGGCGACCTCATTACCTTCGACAACGACCGCTCGGTCAAGGCCAAAGGGCAGTACGTGCTGGCGAACCAGCTCGGCGGTCTGTTCGCCTGGGAGATTGATGCGGACAACGGCGACATCCTCAACGCCATGCACGAGGGGCTGGGCCACGGCGAGGGTACGCTGCCGCCGGTCAACAAGCCGCCGGTTGCCAATGCCGGCAGCGATCTGAGTGCCACCGGCCCGGCCGAGGTGACCCTCAACGGCAGCGCCTCCTACGATCCGGAAAACGGGGCGCTGACCTACAGCTGGAAACAGGTCTCCGGACCCCAGGCCAGCCTGCTGGATGTTACCCAGGCCAAGGCCCGTGTGGTACTGGATGCCGTCAGCAGCGACATCAATCTGGTGTTCGAGCTGACCGTGACCGACGATCAGGGGCTCTCGGCCAAGGATCAGGTGGTGGTCACCAACAAGGCGCCGCAGCCGAACCTGCCTCCCGTGGTCAGCGTACCGGCCAGTGCGACCGTCGAGGCCGGCAAGCAGGTGAGCATCAAGGCCACCGCTTCCGACCCCAATGGTGATGCCTTGAGCTATCAGTGGACAGTGCCGGCCGGGCTCAGCGCCACCGGTCTGGACAGCGCGACCCTGGTAGTAAAGGGCTCGAACGTGACCAGTGACACGGCCTACGATCTGACCCTGGTGGTCACCGATGGGGCGCTGGATGCCACAGCCGTTACCCGCCTGACCGTCAAGCCGGCCAGTACAGGTGGTGGCTGCGAGGCCAGCGATCCGGATGCGGCCAACCACCCGGCCTGGAGTGCAGGTACCGTCTACAACACCAATGACAAGGTGAGCCACAAGCAACTGGTGTGGCAGGCCAAGTATTGGACCCAGGGCAACGAGCCGAGCCGCACCGCCGATCAGTGGAAACTGGTGAGCCAGGTACAACTGGGTTGGGATGCCGGAGTGGTCTACAACGGCGGTGATGTCACCAGCCACAACGGCCGCAAGTGGAAGGCCCAGTACTGGACCAAGGGCGATGAGCCCGGCAAGGCCGCCGTCTGGGTCGATCAGGGCGCGGCGAGCTGCAACTGATCTGCCGTGATGAGAAATGGGGCCGAGGGCCCCATTTTTGTCTTGCTGCGTGGTTGGGTGTCTCTTCCCTGTCAGGGAAAAGGCGTACTTGCTTTGTCAAAAAGGCCCGTCAGGGCCTTTTTTCATGGTATATCACCGGTTCACAGCGGTTTTTGCCACAGGCTGAGCAGCAGATCCTGCTCGAGGGCGTCGGGCCCCTGGTGGGTGAAGGCGTGGCGCTGCTCGCCGCTGGCACGCCAGCCGAGGCGACTGGTCTCCAGAATGTGCTCGCGCAGGCCCTGATCCAGCGCCGTACTGAACTGGGCGCGTTGCTGGGCAACATTGACAAGCCCGGTGAGGGCGGGCCAGCTCAGGGGATGTTCCATGCTCACCGGATTGAGGCTGACGCGCAATTGCCACTGATGGCGAGGGCCTGGCTGCACGTGGAGCAGATAGCCGCCCGGCGCCAGCCAGCTGACCAGGAGTTCCGTCTTGACCTTGAGGTCGTTGACCAGCAGCACCTGGGCCGTGCCAGGCAGCAGCGGGGCGCGCGCCGGGTCGGCGATGACGAACTGGCCTTCCGGTTGCGCCTTGTTGGCGGCGAAGATGGCATTCTTGGCCAGATCGAAACCGCCGACCTGCCAGCCGGGCAGCCGCTCAGCCAGGGCGCGGCAGTAGTACCCCTCGCCGCAGCCGAGGTGGACAAGTTCGCGCTCGCCAAGAGGAGCGAGCAGGTTCGCCATGGCGTCCACCAGAGGCAGTTGGTGGCCTTGTTCCAGGAAGCGGCGCTTGGCGCGCAGCAGGGCCCGGCTGTCGCTGTCCTTGGGGTTCTTCTTGCCGGGGATGAGGTCCAGATAGCCTTCCGGTGCGGGATCGAAGTGGTGTTTGTTGTCGCAATAGACCCCGCGGGAGGCGGCATGAAGGTGCAGGGGGCTGCGGCAAAGGGGGCATTGAAGGTGCATAGGAGTTCTCTTGGCGAAGGCCATGACGGCGGGGCGTTCGGGATTATAGGGGAGAGGATCGGAAAAGGCTGCCATGGGCAGCCTTTTTATCCAACGGCGCTGTGCGGGCGCCGTCGGCGGAACCCGGTCAGCGGGTACCAAACACCACTATGGTCTTGCCGTGGGCGGAGATGAGCTCCTGCTCTTCCAGCATCTTGAGGATGCGGCCGACGGTTTCACGGGAGCAGCCGACGATCTGGCCGATCTCCTGGCGGGTGATCTTGATCTGCATGCCATCCGGGTGGGTCATGGCATCCGGCTGTTTGGCCAGGTTGAGCAGGGTCTGGGCAATGCGGCCGGTCACGTCCAGGAAGGCGAGGTTGCCGACCTTCTGGCTGGTGTGCTGCAGGCGTTTGGCCATCTGGCCGGATAGACGCATCAGGATGTCCGGGTTGACCTGGATCAGCTGGCGGAACTTCTTGTAAGAGATCTCGGCGACTTCACAGGCGCCTTTGGCACGCACCCAGGCGGAACGCTCCGGATTCTCGTTCTCTTCGAACATCCCCATCTCGCCCAGGAAATCCCCCTGATTCAGGTAGGAGAGGATCATCTCCTTGCCTTCGTCATCCTTGATCAGGACGGCGACGGTGCCCTTGACGATGTAGTAGAGGGTTTCCGCTTTTTCACCGGCGTGGATCAGGGTGCTCTTGGCGGGATACTTATGAATGTGGCAATGCGACAAGAACCACTCAAGGGTGGGATCGCTTTGCGGTTTGCCAATGATCATGAGACTTCCTCTGTAGTGTCATTTTTATGGACTGTGCGTCCAGGCAAGTTGCCAAGCTTGCCATTCCTTACTCTTTGGTCGCAGTAGAATAAGAGCCTTTGCCTGTGCTGACAAGGCTTTGGGGTTTTGCCGTCCACCGGTGAGCAGCCATCTGCTGCGTCGTCCGGGGCATTCTAGGCAAGAAGAGGAGGTCGGATGTTGATTTCGATCTATTTCCCTTTGGGTCGTCGTCCGTTTCGCAGGAGAGGCTGCTGTCGCCACAAACGGGGCTTTATCGTCGGGAACGGGCAAGATCCTGGCGCATGTGCCACTCGACCCCGGCTTGAGGTATGCTATGGGCGTTAGAACCGTCGTCATTGAGAGGAAAGTGAGAGATGAAAGCCAAGGTCAGCTGGGTGGAAGGCATGAAGTTTGTGGGGGAGAGCGAGTCCGGTCATCAGGTGACCCTGGATGGCGCCAACCCGGGTGAAGGTGCCAGCCCGATGGAGATGATCCTGCTGGCTGTCGGCGGTTGCAGCTCCATCGATGTGGTCTCCATTCTGGAGAAGGCCCGTCAGTCAGTGACTGCCTGCCATGTCGAACTGGAAGGGACCCGCGCCGATACCGTTCCCCGGGTATTTGAGCAGATCCACCTCAAGTTCGTGGTGACCGGCAAGAGTCTGGCGGAGAAGCAGGTCGCCCGTGCGGTGGATCTGTCCATGGAAAAATATTGTTCAGTTTCCCTGATGTTGGAAAAAGCGGTAGAAATTACCCATAGTTATCAAATTCTTGAGGGTTAACCGCTAAAGTTTGTCCCGTCGATAACGCCATGACATAAGGAAAGTGCGATGAAAAAAATGATGATGTTGCTTCCCCTGTTCGGTCTGGCCGCCTGCAGCATGCCGCAGCCGACCCAGTATCAATACAGCCAGTATCAGTGCGGGGAAGAGTTGCTGGCCATCACCTATGATGCCCAGGCCGACATGGTGCAGTTCCCTTATGCCGGTGTCTATCACAAGCTGGGGCGCATCGAGTCGCCCAAAGAGACTGCCAGCTATTCCGACGGGGTGACTACCTTCTCCCGTCAGGACAAGCAGGCCACCCTGGTCAAGAGCGGTGTGACCCAGCTGACCTGCGAGTTGAAGTGACCCTGATGCCGTCACGGCGTGCATGGAAAACGGCCTGCGTGAAGCAGGCCGTTTTTGTTGAACGAGACATCATTCTGACGGTAGCGAGCCCAGCAACTGGACGGCCAGTTGCTGGCTAAGCTGGCCACGGGCCTCCTCTGCGACAGGCACGTCGCTGGCGAGCTGGATGGCGCTGCTCCACACCGCTTTCTGGCTATGCCCGTCGAGCAGCACGACGGCCAGGGTCCCCTTGCGGGCATTGGTAGCGGCGTTCAGGCCCGGTGTCATGCCGAGGCGGGAGAAGATCTCGCCATCGCTCATGTCCTGGCTGCCAGCTACCCCGATGGCGACCCATACGTCGGCCTCATCCAGGGGAACGCTGCGCCAGCCTTTGCCGTCCAGTTGCCGGATGACGGCCTGCTGTACCGGCTCGAGCCAGGGCGCGGCGCTGTTGCCCGCATACTGGAATTGTTCGGCCAGCGCATAGCGTGGTGTCGCCCCGTAGGTCCAATGCTCCGCCGGGCGAACCACCATGGTGCCCGTTTCGACCGTGGGGGCGGCGGGGCCGGAGCTGCAACCCCCCAGCAGGGTTGCCAGCGTGAATGAGAGAAGTGCAGCGCGCATCGTTAAGCTCCTTGGCTCAGGTGATCTTGCCCGTTTCGATCAGTTGCTGGATCAGGGGGCGCAGGATCAGTTCCATTGCGAAGCCCATCTTGCCACCCGGCACGACGATGGTGTTCATCCTGGACATGAAGGCGCCGTCTATCATCGACAGCAGGTAGGGGAAGTCCACCTGCTTGATGCCCCGAAACCTGATCACCAGCATACTCTCGTCCAGGCTGGGTATCACCTTGGCGCTGAAAGGGTTGGAAGTATCGACGGTCGGCACCCGCTGGAAGTTGATGTGGGTGCGGGAGAACTGCGGCGTGATGAAGTTGATGTAGTCGTCCATGGAACGCACGATGGAGTCGGTCACCGCCTCGCGGGAGTGGCCGCGTTCCGAGGTGTCGCGAATGAGCTTCTGGATCCACTCCAGGTTGACGATGGGCACCACGCCGATGAGAAAGTCCACGTGCCGCGCCACGTTGTGCTCCCCCGTGACCACGCCGCCATGCAGTCCTTCGTAGAACAGCAGATCCGTCTCGCCGGGCAGATCCTGCCAGGGGGTGAAGGTGCCAGGCATCTGGTTGAAAGGCACCGCCTCGTCGAAGCTGTGCAGATAGCGCCGATACTGGCCGGTGCCGCTCTGGCCATACTCCTGGAAAAAGGACTCCAGCAGACCGAAGTCGTTGGCCTCCGGGCCGAAGTAGCTGATATGCCGCCCCTGCTCCCGGGCCTTGCGGATCGCCACGTCCATCTCGGGCCTGGTGTAGCGGTGAAAACTGTCCCCCTCGACCACGGCCGCCTTGTATCCAAGCTGGTGGAACATGGATCGGAAGGCGTTGGTGGAGGTGGAAGTACCGGCACCGGACGAACCGGTGACCGCGATGATGGGATGCTTGGCGGACATAGAATTCTCTCTTCCTTGGGAGTTCCGTTATAAGGGGTGGCCCAAAGTGCGGTCAAGTGCGCCGTCATCCTCCCGCTGCCCCCACGCTTCCCGGCAATAGCTGTGAACGAGGGCTGCCCCGTGCTCCGGGGACGCCGGAATAGGCGCTGCTGGGTGGCGAGCTGGCCATGCGGCCTGATGGTGCGAGTTAGATGGGGGGAGGGCGGGGTGAGCCGCCCGATAAGCCGTGACCGCGTTACGCTTGGGGGAAGTCGTCAGTGGGTGACTTGCTTAAATGAGTCTTTGGGACGACATTGACACTTTCGTGCAGCTCGCTGTAGACAAGCACGGCGCTACCTTGTAGCAATTGTTGCCTGACTGCTTCGACCTTGTCGGTCAGGCTGACATCCTGTTCACCGTATTCGGTGCCTTCTTGCAGCACAAAGTGTTCGAGCAGGTTGGTGAGGGTGTCCGGCTCCAGTTCTTGCCAGGGGATAATCATGATTTCATCTTCACTCAGTGGGTTGCGGATATTGTCGATGTCTGGTCGGCAAGCGCAAGGGATTTGTCTCGTTTTGGACGAGGGGTGCCATGCAATCCATTGACGCACGCCGACCCTCCAGTCAATTCGAACAGCACCTTTTCGATGCCCGCCGCCGCGCCCTGAGCGCCGGTTTGCGCTGGTACTGGGTCATCAATCTCATCGCCCTCGTATTTCTGCTGACCCGCTTCTACATCTATCGGGATGCACACCTGGTACTGGTCGGCAACCTGCCCTGGTCATACAAATGGCAGCTCTTTGCCATGATAGGTGTTGGCCTGCTGCTGCCGCTCGGGTGGGGCTGGCTCTCCCGTCAATCCCATGCCATCTGGCTGGTGTCCCTGTGCGTCTGTGCCCTGGCCTGGGCCATGGTGGGTTACACCATCTCGATCGTCGACTTGAAGGGGGGCTTCAGTTTCATTTTCAACATGGTCAGTCTGTTGCTGCTGACCGGTCTCGTCGCCGCGTATTGCGATGTGCGGCTGTTTTACGCACTGGTTTCTGTCCCCCTGCTGTTCTTGTTGGTGAGAGCCTCCTGGAGTCCTGAGCCCTTTGTTCTGGTCAACACCATAGTGGTCGGGGTCTTGCTAGTGGTGCTGGAGACGGGACGGCGCATGCTCAACGGCTGGTTCGAGCTTGCGGTGTCAAGGGAGCACGACAACCTGATGCTGGCAAACAAGATGAATGCCATGGCCAACCGGGATCCCCTGACCGGCATAGCCAACCGTCGCCACTTCGATCAGGCGTGCAAGCGTGCCATTGCGCAAGGCACCACCCAGGATGTACCGCTCACCGTGATCCTGCTCGATGTGGATTTCTTCAAGCGCTACAACGATCGCTATGGGCATCAGGCGGGGGATGAGTGCCTGATCTTGGTGGCCGAGTGCCTGGAGGAGAGTGTGCGGGAGCCCGGCGATCTGGTGGCGCGCTACGGGGGAGAGGAGTTCGTGGTGTTGCTGCAGGAGACGACGCTGGCCGGTGGCCAGGAGGTGGCGGAGCGCATTCGCGCCACTCTGGCGGCCAGGGCTCTGCCCCATGAGGATTCCGACGTAGCCCCCCACCTCACCCTGAGCCAGGGGATAGCCCAGTGGCGAGCCGGGGAGAGCCTCGTCATGCTGCTCGAGCGGGTCGATGGCGCCCTCTATCAGGCCAAGGAAGAGGGGCGCAACGGTTACCGGTTCGCGCCCTGAGTCTGTTCCCGCAACCACTGGCTGATGCGCTCATCCAGCCAGAAGCGGGGGTGCCAGGGAGAGCCGTGCAGGAAGCCCACGTGGCCGCCCTGGCGGCTCAGCTCGTAGCGCACCAGAGGGGAGAGCTGCTCCGCCGCCGGAATGACGGCATCGGTCATGAAGGGATCGTCGGCGGCGTGAATAACGAGGGTCGGGATGGGAATGCGGGCCAGCAGGCTCAGGCCGGAGCAGGTCTGGTAGTAGTGATCGGCGCTTTCGAAACCATGGAGCGGTGCCGTCACCAGCTCGTCGAACTCCCTCAGTGTGGCGATGCGGGTGATCTGGGTCGGCTGCCAGCGCGCCCGTGCCGCGCTCTGGCGCCGGATCTTGCTTTGCAGGTTGGTTCGCATGGTCCGCAGCAGGTAGTTCTGATAGACCCGTGAGAAGCCCTGATTGACCCGATCGGCACAGCTTGCCAGTTGCAGCGGGGCCGACACTACCACCGCCGCCTTCAATGGTGCCGGGCAGGCCCGCGCCAGCAGATTGACCAGCATGTTGCCCCCCAGGGAATAGCCGATGGCGACCAGGGGGCGGCCAGGAAAACGCCGCTCCAGCTCGGCAATCACCGTCTGGGCGTCCTCGATGGCGCCTGAGTGATAGGCCTGCAGCAGCCGATTCGGCTCGCCACTGCACCCCCGAAAGTGCATCAGCACCGCCTCGTTCCCTTGCCGCTGCAGGTGGGCAAAGAGCCCCTTGACATAGTGGGAGTGAATGCTCCCCTCCAGTCCGTGGAACACCACCACCAGGGGTTGTTCATCCTGGCCGGGTTCGCCGCTCCAGGCCAGATCAACGAAATCGCCGTCCGGAAGTTCGAAGCGCTCCTGGATGAAGCGGGCAGGCGAGCGGCGCAGCCACTTGGGCAAAATGGTTTGCAGATGGGGGTTGCGGGCCCACCAGGGGGCGTGAAAGTGGCTTTCTGTCAACATGCAACGACTCGGAAGAGCAGGAAGGAAAAGGGGGCGGCGAGCCCTTGGCTCGCCGCGACATCAGGCCAACAGACGATCGTGGTGCTCGGCGCCGCGTAGCATGGCCTGGATCAGTTCGTTGGCTTCAAACTTAGTGAGCGCCTCGTGGGCGCCGACCTGATGGGCCCGCTCCACGCTGATCTCGCTGGAGAGGGAGGTGTGCAGGATGATGTAGGCTCCCGCCAGCTTGGCATCGCTCTGCACCTCGAAGGCCAGCTCGTAACCATCCAGTCCCGGCATCTCGATATCGCTCACCAGGATGTCGATCCGCGTGCCCTGGGAGACCCGGGTCTGCATCAGGGTGAGGGCGTCGCGTCCGTTGGTGCAGACCTCGTAGGGGATGTTGATGTAATCGAGCGCCGCCATGAGCTGGCGACGGGCGACAGAGGAGTCGTCCACCAGCAGGATCCGCATCGGCTTGAGCCTCTCGCGCTGCACGTCGGTCAGCACGGGGTAGAGATGGCTGGGATCGTCCGGATAGACCCGCGACAGGATGAGTTCCACATCCAGCAACTGGATCAACTGATCTCCCACCCGGGTCACACCGGTGACGAAGACGTTCTGTCCCAAAGAGGGAGGGGGCGGCTCGATGTCACGCCAGTTGCACTCGGTGATCTTGTCGATGCCCCGCACCAGAAAGCCCACCAGGGTACGGCGGCAATCGGTGATGATGATGAAGCAGTGGGGCATCTCCTCCCGGCTGATGGGGCGGTAGCCCACGGCCATTGCCATGTCGATCACCGGGATGGTGGTGCCGCGCATGCTGGCGGCCCCGAGCACGGTGGGATGGGATTGTGGCAGGGCGGTGAGCTGGGTGTAGGGCACGATCTCCTTCACCTTGAGGGTACCGATGGCGAAAGATTGTCTGGCAGAGAGGTGGAACAGCAACATGCCTTGGGATTGGTTGGCCTTGCTCGTCATGGCGGATGTCCTGTTGATCTAGTCGGTGACGGTCAATCGGGTGTTCAGCATAAAAGATGGTGACATGAATGACTCCTTTGTTGTTAGCGGCGGTGAGCCGCAAAACTGGATTTCTTTTGCCATCCTTTTATGCCTCTCTTATCGGGTCGCGGACGGCTGAGGGGAGAGGGGCGCCCCGAGCCATTGCAGATGAGCCTCGGCCAGCGCGCTTTCATCCCGATAACCCAGCCTGCTCACCACCTGTGACGGTGTGCTGCCGCTTCGCAGCAGGCGAATCCCCTGCAACAGTTGCCACTGATCCTGCAGTGCCTGGGCGTCCGGGCCCTCGAGACCGCGAGTGCCCAGCAGGGTCTGCCAGGCAGCCACGCTATCCGGCTGCGCTCTGGCCAGGGCTTGCCAGGCATCTTGCAGTGCCTGATCCCCCAGTGACGAGATGGTGCAGCCATGCAACTCATCCCCCACCACTTGCAGCCGCTGCCCATAGGGGCCTTGCCAGTCGCGGGGGCGTGACCAGGCCGCCAGGCTGTCCAGCAGTGCGTCCATCAACGGGCTTGCCTGCAACCAGCCAGCCTGGGCGGGCTGGGGCACCCGCACGGAGCAGGCCAGCAGATCATGCTGGCAGTCAGCCAGAGTGGTGAAGGCGGCGAGGGCATCGGCACAGAGCCAGAAGTGGCTGCCAGGTGTCAGCAGCAGCTCATGGGCACCCAATTTCAGCAGCGCCGCCCCCTGGGTGACGCGCAGCAATTGGCCCATGGGGGAGCGCTTGCGGGGGCCTACCTGAAGAGTGGAAGTGGAAAAATGCTGATATTCGATGGCGTGATGCATGTAAAAACCCTGATATGATGCTGCCTGGAGGTAACGAAAATGGAAACCAGACGTAAAAAACGCTTCATTGCCGGGGCGGTTTGCCCGGCGTGCGGCAAGATGGACACCATGATGCTGTATATGGAGCATGGAGTCGAGAAGGTGACCTGTGTCGAGTGCGGGGATACCCAGGTGCAGACCCAGGAGCAGGTGGACAAGGTGACGCGCGAGGCGGAGCAGGTGATTGGGGTGTTTCGTCCCGAGTGAGTGCCATGCCTCAAGGTGATGGTACGTCGGTCAGGTTGGTCGCTGTTGATGACTTTTTCATCACACTGAAGCCGGGCCGACCATATGCTTGTCTGCCTTTTTGAGGTATTCTGAGCCCGTTTTTTTCTATCCGCAGGATCCCTGACATGAAAGTAGCTCCCCTGAGCGTGGTTACGCTGGAATACACGGTCACCGACGAACACGGTGAAGTCATCGACACCACTGTCGGTAAAGAGCCGCTGGTGTATCTGCACGGTACCCGTTACCTGGTCTCCGGCCTCGAAGCCGAGCTGGAAGGTCGCAGCGTGGGCGAGGCGTTCGACGTCACCCTGACGCCGAACCAGGCCTATGGCGAGTACGACGAGAATCTGGTGCAGGAAGTGCCCGGCGAGCTGTTCGACGGTATGGAAGTGTCTGAAGGGGATACTTTTGTGGCCGAGACCGACGACGGCCACCGCCCGGTGACCGTCATCGAGGTGTCCGAGGAGTTCATCAAGGTGGACGGCAATCATCCCCTGGCTGGCGTGACCCTGGGCTTCAAGGTCGAGATCAAGGACGTGCGTGCCGCGACCGCCGAAGAGCTGGCCCATGGCCATGTGCACGGCGCTGGTGGCTGCGGTCACGATCATGGTCATGACCATGATCACGGCCATGATCACGATCATGACCACGGTGGCTGCTGTGGCGGCCATGGTCACAACCATGCACACGATCACGGCGACGATCACGGTCACGGTGGTTGCTGCGGTGGTGGCGGTTGTGGTGGCAAGGGCCATCAGCACTGATCACGGCCTGGCCGATGATAAAAAAACCCGCGCATGGCGCGGGTTTTTTTATGGCTGGCACTCATCAGTAGTGCGGTGGCGGCGTCTCTTCGGCCATGCTGGCGATCTGGCTCGGCTGTACGCTCTGCAATTTATCCACCAGTAGATGGATCTGGTGTTTGAGCCGGTCCAGCTCGCGACCCTGGGTGGTGACCTCGTCGTTGAGCTGCTCCACCGTGTATTCGGCAAAAGCGAGGCGGCTTTCCAGGGTTTCGAGGCGTTCGTTTAGTTGCTGACTCATGGGCCTTTTGGTCCTTACTTGATAGTCCAGATTTCAGCCAGGCCACTGGAGCTGGCACTGACGAGGTGGTCATTGTCGCGCAAAGCCACGCCATAGACCACAGCGCTCGGCGGTTTCACCTTGGGATGGGGCGAGACGCGCCAGCTCTGCAACGGCTGGCCGTCACTCACCTGCCACAGAGTGAGCTGGCGGGAGGGGGCGCCGGTGATGAGCCAGTTGCCGCCGTTGGCGAAGCGGGCGCTGGTGTAGACCTCGAAGCGGTGATCATATTGCAACCTGCTGTGCTCCTTGCCGGTTTTGAGATCCCAGATGCTGGCCTGGCGACTGTCTGCGGTGAAGGCGAAACGTCCGGACGGATCCAGTCTCGCCATCACGACTCGCCCGGCGTGGTTGAAGCGCCACACCACCTGGCCCGTGCGGGTATCCCACAGATAGGCGCTGTAATCGTTGCCGCCGGTGAGGGCATAGCGACCATTGGGGGAGAGATCCACCGTGTTGACCTGTTCGGTGTGGCCAAGAAATTGCAGCCGGCGTCCGGTCTGGGTGTCGACCACCTCCGCCTTGCCGTCTTCACGGCCGATGAGCACCTGGCGGCCATCCGCCGAGATCGCCGCATCGCGCAGGCGGGATTCTGGCAGGGAGTAGTAGCCCTGGGAGCGGCCATCCTGCAAGCGCCAGATGGCGAAGGTGTGCTGAGTGGCGGTGATGGCATGGCTGTCATCGGGGGAGAAGCGGGTCAGGGTGACGAACTCCTCCTGGTCGTCGCTCTGGCGCCAGCGCCAGCGCTCCTTGCCCTGTTCCAGATCCCACACCACAGTGCCCTGACCCAGGCTGGAGACGAGCGCGAGCTTGCCGGAACTGGCGAGATCCGCGCTCAGCAGCCCCTGGTTGGCGAGGTGGATCTGCTGGCTGGGAAGTGAGCGTTGTTCGCACCCCGTCAGCATCAGGCAAATACCGATGAGATAAATGGCACTTTTGATCATTTTTCCTGTCTCATGCTTTCGTTACCTGCGATCACGGCGTTAGTATAAGGCGCTTATCACGATAAACCTCTCATTTCACGAAGGAACCGAGAGCGGTATTTAGAGTTTTGGAGAAACTGATGAACAATTTTCTGAAGGTGTCCCTGTTGGCTGCGGCGGTTGCCGTCGGTCTGACTGCTTGCCAAAAAGATGAGAAACCTGCTGCGACCAACACCGCAGAGGTCAAGGCAGAAGCCAGCAAGCCGGCAGAGGCCCCCAAGGCTGAGGCCAAGAGCTTTGAAGAGCAATCCGGCTATGCGATCGGCCTCTCCATGGGTCGTTATATCGCCAATACCCTGGAGCGCCAGCAGGAGCTCGGCATCAAGCTGGACAACACCGTGATCCTGAAGGGTGTCACCGACGGTCTGGGCAAAGAAGCCAAGATGACCGACGAGGAGATCCAGAAGGTTCTGCAGGAATACGACGCCAAGATCAACGAGCTGACCAAGGCGAAGGCCGACAAGGATGCCGTGGAAAACCTGAAGAAGGGTGAAGAGTTCCTGGCTGCCAACGCCAAGAAAGAGGGCGTGAAGAGCACTGAGTCCGGCCTGCAATATCAGGTCGAGAAGATGGGTGACGGCGCCAAGCCGAAGGCCACCGACATCGTCAAGGTACACTACACCGGTACCCTGACTGATGGCACCAAGTTTGACAGCTCCGTCGATCGCGGCGAGCCGGCTACCTTCCCGCTCAACCAGGTGATCCCGGGCTGGACCGAAGGGGTGCAACTGATGCCGGTCGGCTCCAAGTTCAAGTTCTTCCTGCCGTCCAAGCTGGCCTATGGCGAGCACGGTGCAGGTTCCATCCCGGCCAACGCCGTGCTGGTATTTGACGTAGAGCTGCTGGCCATCGAAAAACCGGCTGCCGATGGCGACAACGCCAAGAAATAAGCTCAAAGCACCATAAAAACGGCTCCCCAGGGAGCCGTTTTTGCTTGTGTATTGTCGCAATCCCCCGGATAAAGCGATGAGGCCGTCTTGAGTGTGTGGCGGCTAGCCCCCAGAATAGACAACAAAATCAAGCGCAAGGATGGATCTCGTGGCTGAAAGCAAACCCCGTGTCCTGTTGGTGGAAGATACCCGCAGTCTGGCGGTCGTCTATGAGCAGTATCTGGCCCAGGATGGCTACGAGGTGCAGCTGGCAGATTGTGGCCAGCAGGCTTTGGCACAATTGCTGGCAAGCCCGCCCCCCGTGGTGCTGCTCGACCTGGAGTTGCCCGACATGTCCGGCATGGACATCTTGCAGCAGATCACGGAGCGGCAACTGCCCTGCTCCGTGGTGGTGATCACCGCTCACGGCTCGGTGGATGTGGCGGTGGAGGCGATGCGGTTCGGGGCCTTCGATTTTCTCACCAAGCCGTTCGATGGCAAGCGCCTGTGCGCCACGGCGCGCAATGCCCTGAAGCACCAGCAGCTCAGCTCGCTGGTGGCCCAGTATCGGGAAAACTTCGAGCGCAGCTCCTTTGCCGGTTAATCGGCGCCTCCATGGCGATGGAGGCGGTCTATCGCATCATCGAGAGCGCGGCGCCGAGCAAGGCCACCGTCTTCATCACTGGCGAGAGCGGCACCGGCAAGGAGGTGTGCGCCGAGGCCATCCACCAGTGCAGCCCGCGTCGGGATCAGCCCTTCATCGCCCTCAACTGCGCCGCCATTCCCCATGACCTGATGGAGAGCGAGATCTTCGGCCACGTGAAGGGGTCGTTTACCGGTGCCCAGGGGGATCGCAAGGGGGCGGCCAGTCTGGCGGACGGCGGTACCCTCTTCCTCGACGAGATCTGCGAGATGGATCTCGACCTGCAGAGCAAGCTGCTGCGTTTCATCCAGACCGGCACCCTGCAGCGGGTCGGCAGCGGCAAGCTGGAGACGGTGGATGTGCGCTTTGTCTGCGCCACCAACCGGGATCCCCTGGTGGAGGTCAAGGCCGGACGGTTTCGTGAAGACCTTTACTACCGCCTGCACGTGATCCCGCTGGCGCTGCCCCCCCTGAGGGAGCGGGGAGAGGACATCCTGCTGCTGGCCCGGGAGTTGCTATTGCGTTATGCCGGTGAGGAGAACAAGCGGTTCAGGGACTTTGATGCGGACGCAGTGCAGGTGCTGCTCGACTACCCCTGGCCCGGCAACGTGCGCGAGCTGCAAAACGTGGTGCGCAACATAGTGGTGCTCAACGATGGCGAGCTGGTGAGCCCGGATATCCTGCCACCTCCCCTCAACGGGGGGCGAACCCTGGCCCCGGAGCCTGTGGTCGGGATCGCGGATCCCCAGTCAGAATCCGTCGTCGTTCGCAGGCAGGTCCGTCCGCTCTGGCAGGTGGAAAAGGAGGCCATCGAGCAGGCCATCGCCAGTTGTGACGGCAACATCCCCAAGGCGGCGGCCCTGCTGGAAATAAGCCCTTCCACGATTTATCGCAAGAAGCAGAGCTGGGAAGAGGCGAGTCCGGCCTGAGCCGTCACCTCTACTCCCGGGCAGACATGCTGATGTGCGGGGCGGCCAATTGGTCGCCCCGCACGCTTATCAGAGTTTGGCGAGCAGCTTGAGCCTGGCCAGTCGTTCTGCCTCGTTAGCGGTGAACCAGCCATCCTGTGACAGCAGAAACCAGGCACGGGCAAAGTACTCGGTCGCCGCGGGATCATTGAGCAAGAGCGCATTCTCCCCCAGCTCCTCGAACACATAGCCATCCTCGGGGGCGCCTGCGGCAGTCATGTCGTCGCGCAACTGCGCCAGTTCGGCCATGGCCTGTTCATGGCGATCCTGGGCCCGGCTCAGGCGCGCCAGACTCCAGCGGGCGATAAAGCCGTCATTCCGCACCTGATTTTGCTATTTTCAGTGCTTGACGGCGATCGGCCGTTCTGATCTATTACTCTCTTTTGC
>NZ_JAPDBZ010000022.1:0-42043 GCF_027705505.1 Aeromonas sp. QDB56 | reverse complement strand
AGACCAGCAGATCATTTTGGAGGTATTGGGTGAGCGCTATCGGCAAATTTATTCCTAAATCAGGTGCGGAATGTCGGTTATATTAAAATCAGATCGCTCATTTTTTGAATAAACTTCACCCACCTTTGAATTTATCCTCGCTTATCATCCCGTTTGCTCCCACATAAATAATCACCTGCTCCTTTATCGCTGAATAATCCATCTCTTGTCCCAGATCATGGCGGCCTGCCCGGGCCAGATGGCGAGCCTCATTGCCAAGTTGTGTGCACTATCTCTTTTATATGGATATGCATTTTGCACGCATCCTGATGGCGCCTTTTTCAACGACCGGAGTGCAACCGGGATCCAAAGTTTTTTCATTAGTTGAATTTTTTCAGTCACCTTGCGCCGATTTCGGGTTCGCCTTAACTCAAAAAGTGATGATTGTCACATTCGTTCCCGTCACCAAGGAGATAACCATGAAGATCCCGTCGCTGTTTCTGTTCGTCGCCCTGGTCCTGCCCATGACACCGGCCTTGGTGCATGCCCAGGGAGCCCCCGCCATGCCGCTGGTGGTCTGTCACGTTGACCAGGCACCCCAGATGCTGGTCCCCGCCTACCTATGCCAATGGCACGATGGCAGCCAGCATCCCTGACCCTCTCGCCCAAGGGGAGGCGATCTCCTCTTGGGTCATCTCAGCTTTCCCTCCTTTACCTCCTTTATCTCCTGAATGGGATCCGGACCACGCCACCTGCATCATGCCCGTTGCCCTCCTCCACCCTCATCTGCGATCGACACTGACCGGCCTCCCCGGATTCTGAACCGCAGTTAAACGCCTTGTGAGATATTCGCCATCGACTGCGTAAGTAAAGTGCCAACAAAATTCTCGCCATAGTCGGAAGATGCGCGTGAAAAAACAGCATGATAGATCATTAAAACCATGATTTTAAAAAAGATAACTTCATTATCCTTTCGCGGGAAACCAGTTTGAATAAAACGTTTTTCAGCATGTCATTGTCGCCCTGCGCGAAATCCTTATAGTTACTCCTGCACGGACGCAATGAAGTCAGTCAGGAAGACTGGCTGCCAGGGTTGGGCAAATGGACTCACCACAGGATGTGGTAAAGGACACCTCCCAGGACGGAGAAAGTGCGACGGGAACGGATGACTCGTCAGGCCATGATGGCTAAAGGACACCCCAAAGGATTGGGAAGGGGAAACCTAAAGGAAGAGGTATAGTCAGGGATTGCAGGGAGCAACTTCGTTCAAGGATATGAGCGATAAGACTATCGGGGGCGACGCAAGTCGCCCCCATCTTTTTTGGGCCTTTTTCACGTCTGCCCGCTGATGGGTCACCCCGGCCACTATATTGCTGGCCAGGGTACCCGGGACTCGCCCAGCCGGCGCTATTCCAGCCGGAAGTGCCCCACTATCTCCCGCAGCCTGTCATAGGTGCGCTGCATGGCGTTCGAGCTGTCCACGGTGCGCTCGCCATTCCCCTTGAGCTGGGTGATCACCTCGGCGATGGCACTCATGTTGCGATTGATCTCCTCGGCAACGGCACTCTGCTCCTCCGCGGCCGTGGCGATATGGCTGATGAGATCGTTGATCTCCACCACTTCTCCTGCCATCAGATCCAGTGACGCATTCACCTTGCTGGTGTTTTCCGCCGCATCCTGGCAACTCTGCCGGGTGTTGCCCATGGCGGCCACCACGGTCTGGGTGCCCCGTTGCAGCCGGGTCAGCATGGTCTGGATCTCGGCAGTGCTCTTCTGGGTGCGTCCCGCCAGAGAGCGCACTTCGTCCGCCACCACCGCAAACCCCCGCCCCTGTTCACCAGCCCGGGCCGCCTCGATGGCGGCGTTGAGGGCCAGCAGGTTGGTCTGCTCTGCGATGCCACCGATGACCCCGAGAATCGAGCCTATCTGCTGCACATCCTGCTGCATGGCTTCGATGGAGTGTGCCGTGGCCTCCACCTCCGTCACCAGCGCAGTGACGCTGGCCATGGCCTGATCCACCACCTGACGCGACTGGTTGGCCAGTTGCTGGCTCTGGCCGGTCAGCTGGGCAGTATTGGCCGCGCTCTCCGATACCGAGACGGCAGTACGGCTCATCTCGTTGATGGCGGTGACCACCTGTTCGGTCTCCCGCACATGCTCCGCCAGCAGGCCCTGGGCTGACCCCGTCTGCCTCGCCAATGCCGATATCCCTTCATTGAGCTGGCCGCTCGCTTGTCTCACCTCCCCCATCATGCCCTGCAACTGCTCGATGAAACGGTTGATGCCCGCCGAGATCTGGCCGAGATCATCCTTGCTGGTCACCGTGAGCCGGCGGGTCAGATCCCCATTGCCCTGGGAGAGCTCCTGCACCAGGTCGCGCAAGGAGAGGATGGGTCTATAGGCCAGGTTGAGGGCCACCATGGAGAGGGCCAGTACCAGCGCCGCCACTCCGAGCAGGGCCAGGGTGATCTTGCCGTTGAGCGCCTGGGTCATGGCCCGGATATAGTCGAGATCCACATAACCGGTCAGGGTCCACTCGCTGCCGCGAATATCCAGCTTGTTGGGGCGGCTCTCGCTCTCTCCCTGGGGCTTGCTGCTGTAGAGCACCTGTCCCTGACTGTCGGTGAGGGAGAAGTAACGCCCTTCCCCGCTTACCTTGGTCAGCAGCGTCTTGAACTCGCTCATGTCGAGGTAGTAGAGGTAGGCGGAGTCGGCACCGCGCGGCACCAGGATGGAGATGACGGGTTTGCCGTCCAGCTGCTCCAGCGGGCTGACGGTGATCTGGTTGTTGGCGGCGGGGATCAGCTTGCGCAGGGCGTCAACCCTGGCCTTGTCGTCGATGACCCCGTTCGCGTCGAATGCCATGTCGCCAATGAGCTTGACGATGTTGTGAAAGCCGGTCTCCTGCAGCGCCTTCTTGACGCTGGTCACCCCGAGGTTGAGGTTGGCGGCCAGCAGCACCTTCTGGTTGATGTCACCCGCCAGTTTCTCCCTGACCAGGGTGATCTGCTCGTTGATGTTCTGGGTGGCCTGGGTGCGGATGTAGCCGCTGATGAAATGGTTGACGCTGAACCAGGCGGTACCGATGGTGACCAGAATGGCGAGCAGCAACAGCACGTTGATTTTGACTTTGAATGCCATGGTATGGGTCCCTCCAAAGAGAAAGGGCCGGGATGACCCGGCCCTCCCTGCCAATGCTTACTTCTTCTTGGCGTACTTCATGGAGTCCAGGGCTACCGCCAGGATGATGATGCCGCCCTTGATGATGAACTGCCAGTAAGGGCTGACACCGATGTAGGTCAAACCATAGTTGATCAGCGTGAAGATAAGTACGCCGGTGATCACACCCGCGACAGTTCCCACACCGCCGGCAAACGAAACGCCCCCCACCACGCAGGCCGCGATGGCATCCAGCTCGTACATGAAGCCGAGGTTGTTGGTGGCACTGCCGATTCGCCCCGCTTCCAGCATGCCGCCGAAGGCGTAGAAGACACCGGCCAGGGCATAGATGACCACCAGGTTGACGGCGACGTTGACGCCGGACACCTTGGCCGCTTCCGGGTTGCCACCGATGGCGAAGATGTTCTTGCCAAAGCGGGTCTTGTTCCACAGCACCCAGACGAAGACGCTGGCGATGGCCGCATAGAAGGTCAGGTACGAGAGTTTGAACCCGCCAATCCGGATGAAGCCCTGCGCAAAGTTGGAGAAGCGAGGATCAAACCCGGCTACCGGAGAAGCCCCTACGGAGTCGAAATAGAGGGAGTTGATGCCGTAGACGATGATCATGGTGCCCAGCGTGGTAATGAAGGGCGTCACGTTCAGGTAGGCGACGATCAGGCCGTTGACCAGACCAATCAGGGCCCCCACCACGCACACCAGCAGGATCACCGCCGGAATGGGCACCTCCCCCAGGGTGGGGAAGACCTTGTTGACGTTGGTCAGGGCCTGCAGCATGGTGGCCGCGATCAGCGCTGCCAGGCCGACCTGGCGACCGGCCGACAGGTCAGTACCCTGGGTGATGATGATGCCCGCCACCCCGAGGGCAATGATGACCCGTACCGAGGACTGGGTCAGGATGTTGCTGAGGTTGGTGAGGCTGAGGAAGGAGGGCTCCTTGATCACGATGATCATGAGCAACACCAGCAACACCACATAGATGCCGTTCTCTTTGAGCGCCTGCATCAGATTGAAATTTTTAGCCGACTCCATAATGTCTTCCTGTCTTTATAGGTACAGAGATGCCAGGCGCAGGATCTCGCTCTGGTCAGTTTCTTTGGTGTTGACGATCCCCGCGACCCGACCATTGCTCATGACCATGATGCGGTCCGTGATGCCGAGCAGTTCCGGCATTTCGGAGGAGATGATGACGATGCCCTTGTCCTTCTTCGCCAGCTCCAGGATGAGCTGGTAGATCTCGAACTTGGCGCCGACGTCGATACCCCGGGTCGGTTCATCCAGCATCAGGATCTCGGGCTGGGTCAGCAGCCAGCGACCGATGATCACCTTCTGCTGGTTGCCACCAGAGAGGGAGCCGATCTGGGTCTGCTGGGTCGGTGTCTTGACCCGCATGGAGTCGATGACCCACTGGGTATCGCTCTTCATCTTGTTGTCGCTGAGCAGCCCCATGGATCCCTTGTAGTTGTCCATGTTGGCGATCAGGGAGTTGAAGGCGATGTCGAGGCGTGAATAGATCCCGGTGGAGCGGCGCTCCTCGGTCACCAGGGCGAAGCCGTTCTGGATCGCCTCGTGGGCGTTGTGGTTCGCCACCTCTTTGCCGTGCAGCTTGATGGTCCCTTCGCTGCGATCGCGGATGCCGAACAGGGTCTCCACGATGTCGGTGCGCTTGGCCCCCACCAGACCGGCGATGCCGAGGATCTCCCCCTTGTGCAGGTTGAAGGTCACGTCCTTGATGGAAGGCTGGTTCTTGGCCGTCAGGTGCTCGACCTCGAGGATCACCTCTTTGGGCTGGTTGGTTTTTTCCGGGAAGCGCTGGGTGAGCTCGCGGCCGACCATCATGCCGATGATCTGATCCATGGTCATGCCCTTGAGGGGCTGGGTCGCCACCCACTGGCCATCCCGCAATATGGTGATCTCGTCACAGAGCTGGAAGATCTCTTCCATCTTGTGGGAGATGTAGACGATGCCGCACCCCTTCTCCTTGAGCTTGTTGATGATCTTGAAGAGGTGGTTAACCTCTTTCTCGGTCAGGGAGGAGGTGGGTTCGTCCATGATGACGATCTTGGCGTCATAGGAGAATGCCTTGGCAATCTCGATCATCTGCATCTGGGAAACCGACAGGGTGCCGACCTTGACCCTGGGGTCGATGTCGATGTCCAGCTCCTCGAAGATATGCTTGGTGTCCTGATACATCTTGCCGTGGTCGACAAACAGTCCCTTGGTGGGATAGCGGCCGAGCCACATGTTGTCCATCACGGTGCGTTGCAGTACCAGGTTCAGCTCCTGGTGCACCATGGAAACGCCATTCTCCAGCGCCTCTTTGGACGAGGTGAAGTTGATCTCCTGTCCCTTGAAGAAGATCTTGCCCTGATCCTTCTCGTAGATGCCGAACAGGCACTTGAGCAGCGTGGACTTCCCTGCGCCATTCTCGCCCATCAACGCATGCACAGAATGAGGACGGACCCGTAAATTGACATTATCGAGTGCCTTGACGCCAGGAAAGCTCTTACTGACGTCAATCATCTCCAACAGCCATTCTGATTGTTGCCGTGTTGTCATATCAGCCATCACATCTGGTTGAAAAGAGGGCAAGGGGATCTCCCTTGCCCTGAGGGGAGGAATTACTCGAATTGGGACAGGTTGTCTTTGTCTACGCCCACGTAGGCAACGCGGACGACCTTGTTGTCGATCTTCCAGTTGGTGCCTTCACCGGCCGGCTTGCCTTCGGCCAGGTTCTTGGTCAGCTCGAAGGTGGCCTTGGCCTGGTTGGCCGCATCGTTCAGCACGGTACCAGCCATGGCACCGCTCTTGACCATGGCCAGGGCTTCCGGCAGGGCGTCAACACCGAACACCGGGATGGCGGTCTTGCCCTGGGCCTTCAGGGATTCCACGGCGCCCATCGCCATGCCGTCGTTGTTCGCGATGACCACTTCGATCTTGTTGGCGTTCGGACCGGAGATCCAGGCGTCCATCTTGTCCTTGGCCATGGCGGTATCCCACATACCGGTATCCATGTGCAGCTGCTCGGTCTTGATGCCGCCATCGTTCAGGGTCTTGACGACGTAGGTGGTGCGTGCTTCCGCATCCGGGTGGCCAGGCTCACCCTTGAGCAGCACGAACTGGATGACGCCATCCTTGTTCAGATCCCACTCGGGGTGCGCTTTCCAGTGCTTGGCGATCAGCTGGCCCTGGATGATGCCGGACTCCTTGGAGTCGGTGCCCACGTAGTAGGCCTTGTCATAGCTGGCCAGGTCGGCCGCGCTCGGTTCCTTGTTGTAGAAGACCACGGGGATCTCGTCCGCACGGGCTTTCTCAATCACGACAGGGGCCGCCGCCGGGTCAACCAGGTTGATGGCCAGGGCCTTCACGCCCTTGGCCAGCAGTACATCGATCTGGTCGTTCTGCTTGGACTGGTCGTTCTGGGAGTCGTTCATCAGCAGTTCCACACCCGGGGTGGCCGCCGCTTCTTTCTCGATGGCCTTGCGCACCACGGCCATGAAGTTGTCGTCGTACTTGTAGACGGTGACCCCGATACGGGTATCGGCCTGGGCTTGGGCTCCCGCCATCAGTCCCATCAGCAAGGTGGCAACTGTCGTGAGTTTTTTCATTGTTATGCTCCGATCTCTATCTGTTTTTTGTAGGGAATGCTGTACACCGTTTGAGCTGGCGCCAGCCTAATGTAATCAGTTTGTTGTGAGGCGGTCTGTGATCCTGGCAACAAAATGAAAACGTTTACACTCTGTTACATAGCCGTAATATTGTTAAAAATTAAATAGTTACGTGAGAAACTGCCTTTGGGTCTCGCCATCTCGCGACGGCGGGTCCGGCTAGCTCAGACGGCAGTGCCACTGATAACGCCCCGGCAACAGCCAGAACTCGGGCCGCACGCTCTGGCTCCAGGAGTCGTCGCCTCCTACCCCCATGTGGAAGCCATCGAGGCACAGGTGCGTGCCCCCCAGGGCCACCAGATCGGTCTGGTGACGGGCTTCGGTCAGCTGCTGCTGACTGTAGCGGCTGACGCTGAAGTGGAAGCGCCCCTCCACCGCCAGATCCCCCAGTTGCAGTGCGCGGGTATCGCAGCGCAGCCCGTTGTCGGTGGGGAAGACATAAGGGGTGTGCAACGCCTCGATGGGCAATTGCCAGCGACCGAGATCGGCGGCGAGCCGGCGATCCGGGTAATTCTCGTGGGGGCCAAGCCCCAGCCAGCTCACCGGGGCACCTTCGGCCGGTTCATCGGCCAGCCAGAGCCGGGCACCGATGCGCGGCAGGGAGGGCATGTCGGCGGCCACCTCCACCTCGATGGCGAGGTGCATGGCGCCCTCCCCGTCCACCCTGTGATGCCAGCGGGTCAGGATCTTCGGTTCGTCACCCACGAAGTAGCCGTGGTGCGCCGTGATGAGACCCAGCTCCGGACTCGCCTCCAGGCCGAGACAGCGGTGCTGCAGATCATTGAGTCCGGCCTCCTGCCAGCGGGCAATCCAGGCGTTGGGATCGGCGTGATCCGCCTCGCTGGTGCCGATATCGTTGTCGAGCGGCGCCCGATAGAAGTGATCGGCGATGGCGTCGCGCAGCCGTTCGCGGCCCTGTTTCTGCCAGCTGACGATGCGACCACTGGCCTTGTCGAGCTGCCACAGGGAATCTGCGGCGCCAAGCACCCAGTGATCGCGCTGCTCGGTCAGGCTGACCGCCGGGCAGGCCGACGGCAGCGCCAGGGGCGCGGGCAACAGGCATTGCTGGCGAGCCACCTCGTGACCCGCTCCGGCCCAGGCCGTGGCGGTGGGCTGCACGATGGCGAGATCCAGCCAGGCGAGCGCCCCCGGCGCAAAGGCCGGCAATTGCTCCAGCAGGGTCAGCGTCATGCTCCCCCGGGGGACCAGCTCGAGCGGGCATTCACCCTGGCTCACCACCACGCAGTCTTCACACAGACGCCACTGCAGAGTCTCGTTATCCGTCTCGCGGAACAGGTATTCGCTGCGGATCTCCACCGTCAGCGGCTGGCGACCCTGCAGGGTAAGAACAAAGGGCTGCTGGGCACGCCGGGCTTCAAACAGGGAGGGATGGGGGGTGCGATCGGGGAACAGCAGGCCGTTGCAGCAGAACTGGCGATCGTTGGGAGTGTCGCCGAAATCGCCACCATAGGCCCAGAAATGGCGGCCATCGTCGGTCTGCTTGTCCAGCCCCTGATCGACCCAATCCCAGACAAACCCACCCTGCAGCCGCGGATGATCGCGAAATGCCTGCCAGTAATGGGCATAGCCCCCCAGGCTGTTGCCCATGGCGTGGGCGTATTCGCACAGGATCAGCGGCCGGGTCTCTTCCGGCAGGCCGATCCACTTGGCCAGTGCCCACTTGGGCACCGCCGGGAAGGGTTGATCCTGATGGGTACGGGCATACATGGGGCAGATGATGTCGGTGGCCGGGGTGTCGGCCCCGCCCCCTTCGTACTGCACCGGGCGGCTGGGATCCGCCCCCTTCACCCAGCGATACATGGCGTCGTGGGCCGGACCATAACCGGATTCGTTCCCCAGAGACCAGATGATGATGCAGGGGTGGTTGAAGTCCCTGGCCACCATGCGGGTGACCCGCTCCAGGAAGGCGTTGCTCCAGGCGGGATCCCGCGCCAGCCGCCCCATGGGGGTCATGCCGTGGGTCTCCAGGTTCGCCTCGTCCACCACATAGAGGCCGAGCCGGTCGCACAGGCGATAGAGCTCGGGGTGATTGGGATAGTGGGAGCAGCGCACCGCGTTGAAGTTGTGCCGCTTCATCAGCAGCAGATCCTGCTCCATGTCGGCCGGGGTCACCACGTGACCCGTGGCGGGATGGTGTTCATGGCGATTGGCGCCACGAATGAGCAGTGGTTGGCCGTTGACCCGCAGCAGGCCGCCACGGATCTCCACCGCCCGAAAGCCCACGTCATGGGCCTCGCTCTCGAGAGCGCTTCCCTGCTCGTCCAGCAGGGTCAGGGTCAGGCGATAGAGGTGCGGGGTCTCGGCGCTCCACTTGTGTGGCGCCGTTACCGTCAGGCACAGCTCGGCGCGATCGTCATACATCCCTTTCTCGTCGATGGCCTGGGTGCCAATCTGCTGGCGCAGGGTCGCAACCCGCTCGTCGCCATCATAGAGGTTGGCCTCCACCGACAGACCGGCTCCGTTGGCCGCCTGCAATTCAACCTTGAGGCGGGCATCCCGGTAGCAGGCGTCGAGCTCGGGCGTCACCCGGATATCCATCAGATGACGGGCCGGTTTGTGCAGCAGGCTGACGGAGCGGAAGATGCCGCTCATGCGCCACATGTCCTGATCTTCCAGATAGGAGCCGTCAGACCAGCGCAGCACCAGTACGGCGAGGCGGTTGGCCCCGGCCTGAAGGAAGGGGGTCAGATCGAATTCCGCCGGCAGCCGGCTGTCCTGGGAGTAGCCGACCCAGCGGCCGTTGCAGAAGAGGTGAAACGCGCTGTCCACTCCATCGAAGATGATCCGGGTCTGCCCCTCGGCCAGCCAGTTCGCAGCAACGGTGAACTCGCGGGAGTAGCAACCGGTGGGATTCTCGGCAGGCACCCGGGGCGGGTCGCAGGGAAAGGGGTACTTGATGTTGGTGTAGATGGGCACATCCGTGACGGGCCGCGCCCCCGGATAGGCCGCAGCCAGTTGCCAGTTGCCCGGCACCTTGATGGGGCAGGCATCTGGCAGATCCTCTACCAGCCACTGCTCCGGCACCCGCTCCGGGGCCTCGAACCAGGAGAACTGCCACTCGCCGTCCAGCAGCAGGCGGGAAGGTGACAACCCCCCCATCCTGGCTTCCCCTTCACTGCGCCAACTGGACAAGGGGGTATGGGCTGGCAACCGGTTCACGGCGGTGATCCCCTGGGTCTGCCAATCCTGACGGGCCACTATCTCCCTGAGCATGCTTCACTTCTCCCTGCATTCACGCTGAAAACCACTGCAGTGTAGGAGAGTTTTGCCCGGTGATCGGCGATCCCGCTCACACAGATGTAAACGATTACACTCGTTTTGTTAAGTAAAGCGGAGTAAAAATCGGATAAATCCGGGTAAATGACCCCAAGGGGGGAAAAGCGGACCTTCGGAAGGGCAAAAGATGCCCGGGAGTGTGAAACCGGGAGGCAATGGCCGAACCAGCGGAGCAAGCCATGGCAAAGACCCGACATCGTGCCCCCTCGCCCCAACCCAGTTCCGGGCACGCAGCCCGGCCTCTCGAAGGAGCGCGCAGAGGCCACGAGAGCCCCTGCCCGGCGCAGAGAAAAGCCATGGCGGGCGTCTGGCAGGTTCCGGCAGGAAGTGAGGCTCGGCAGGCCGGGGGAGAGGGGCTCGTGACAGACGAGCGGGAAGAGCTGCCGAGTTCGGCAGGCAGGGAGCGTGAGGGGACGGTTGTCACTCCTCAGACAGTCCTTTATGGTCTGCGCTATCCATGCTTTCAGCTAGCCATGCTCTGAGCTATCTATCGTCTGAGCTATGGGGCGCTTTATGGGCTGCAGTCCGGGTTCGCCAGGCGCAGCGCTTGCGCCGACGGGGGCACAAGCGCTGCGATCAGGACCTGACGGGAGCGACCGAATGGCGGTTGATCAGGGTGGGGGTATAGATGCGGCTCTGCACCGATTCGCTCTCCCCTGCGGCGAGTTGCAGCGCCAGCTTGGCCGCCTGGGCCGCCATCAGCTCGATGGGATAGCGCATGGTGGAGAGCTTGGGCCTCAGGTATCTGGCGTAGATGATGTCATCGAAGCCCACCACAGACACCTCTTCCGGCACCTTGAGGCCGTTGTCCGCCAGCACAGAGATGGCCCCTGCCGCCATGGCGTCGTTGTAGGCCACCACCGCCGTGATGGGCAACCCCTTGGCCAGCAGGTTGAGCATGGCGCGCTCGCCCCCCTCTTCATTGGGCATGCCGCTCTCCACCAGCTCGGGATCGGCGAAGACCTCCGCCTCCGCCAGGGCATCCTGATAGCCCTGGTGGCGCAACAGCGCATCCTCGATGGCGTGATCCGAGCTCAGGAAGGCGATATGGCGGTGGCCGAGATCCAGCAGATGACGGGTGGCGGTCGCCGCACCCTGGCGGTTGTTGAGGGCGATGCAGCGCCCCCTCAGACTCGGAATGTCGCGGTTGATCAGCACCATGCCGGGGGCGCGCAGGGCGTAGTCGACCAGCTCCTCGTCGCCGAGCGCCTTGCTGTGCACCACCAGTGCCTCGCAGCGTTTACCGATGAGCAGCTCGATGGCCTCCCGCTCCTGCTGGGCGCGGTGAAAACCATTACCCATCAACAGGTGCAAGCCCTGCTCCACCGCCACCGCCGCGACCCCTTTGACCAGGGCGCCGAAGAAAGGATCCGCCACGTCCCCCACCACCACTCCCATGGTGTCACAGGTCTGGCTGACCAGGGCCCGCGCGTTGGCGTTGGGGGTATAGCCCAGCTCGGCCATGGCCTTCAGCACCACCTCGCGGGAGGCGGCACTGGCCTTGGGTGAGTTGTTCATCACCCGTGAAACCGTTGCCACTGACACATTGGCCAAACGGGCGACATCCTTGATGGTGCTCATGCTGTTTTCACTTATTTCACGCTGCAACTGGCCGCATTATACCGTTCAATGTCACTGATAACAGGGGGAAAAATCAGAACTTGCCACATTGGTCGATGAAAACAAGTGTAATCGTTTACACATATTTGTTAAGCAGCTCACAGTTTGCCCGTCAGCCCCTCGGCTAGACTCCTGCTCAGGCTTTCCTGATGCGAGGAGTTGAGGGTGGAACAACGGATGAAAGTACTGGTCACCGGCGGTTGCGGCTACATCGGCAGCCACACCTGTCTGGCCTTGCAGGCCGCAGGCATGGAGCCCGTGGTGGTAGACAACCTCTGCAACAGCAAGGCGAGCGTCCTGACCCGTGTCGCCGCCATCAGCGGGCACGAGCCCCGCTTCTACGAGGGGGACATCCGTGACCCGGCCCTGCTGGATCGCATCTTCAGCGAGCAGCACATCGACGCCGTGATCCACTTCGCCGCCCTCAAGGCGGTCGGCGAGTCGACCCGCATCCCGCTGGACTACTACGAGAACAACCTGAGCGGCACCCTGGTATTGCTACAGGCGATGAAACGGGCCGGGGTACGCAATCTGGTGTTCAGCTCGTCGGCCACCGTCTACGGCGATCCCGCCAGCACCCCGATCCGGGAGGATTTCCCCCGCAGCGCCACCAACCCCTACGGCCGATCCAAGCTGATCATCGAGGAGATCCTCGAGGATCTGCAGCGGGCCGAGCCCCATTGGAGCATGACCCTGCTGCGCTATTTCAACCCCGTCGGCGCCCACGAGTCCGGCACTCTGGGGGAGGATCCCCAGGGCATCCCCAACAATCTGATGCCGTTTTTGACCCAGGTCGCCATCGGCCGGCGCGACTGCCTCTCGGTCTTTGGTAACGATTACCCAACCATCGACGGCACCGGGGTGCGCGACTACATCCATGTGATGGATCTCGCCGAAGGGCACGTCAAGGCTCTGGAACACTGCGCCGGACGGGGCGGTGTCCACGCCTACAACCTGGGCACGGGCCAGGGCCAGAGCGTGCTGCAGATGGTCGCGGCGTTCGAGGCCGCCTGCGGTCGGCCCCTTCCCTACCGGATCGAGCCACGGCGCCCCGGCGACATCGCCGAGTGCTGGGCCGATCCCGCCAAGGCCGCTCGGGAACTGGACTGGCACGCCAGCCGGGATCTCGCCGCCATGTGCGCCGACAGCTGGCGCTGGCAGTCCGCCAACCCCAATGGTTACGAGGCGTAGGCCCTGGCCTGCGCCTTCGGATGTATTCAACTCACACACTGGAGTGATGATGTTCAACCCCGTTGATCACCCCCACCGCCGCTTCAACCCGCTCACCGGCCAGTACGTGCTGGTCTCCCCTCACAGGGCCAAGCGCCCCTGGCAAGGCCAGGTCGAGAAGGTGAGCCAGGCGCCGAGCCAGGCCCATGATCCCGACTGCTTCCTCTGTGCGGGCAACACCCGGGTGACCGGCGATATCAACCCCGACTATCAGGGCACCTTCGTCTTTACCAACGACTTCGCCGCCCTGATGCAGGACACCCCGGCCGCTGACGCGGCGCCGGATCCCCTGCTGAAGCTGGAAGCCGCCCGGGGCACCAGCCGGGTCATCTGCTTCTCGCCGGATCACGGCAAGACCCTGCCCGAGCTGCCCCTGCCCGCCATCGAAGGGGTGATCACCACCTGGATGGACCAGGTGGCCGAGCTCTCTGACCAGTGGGAATGGGTGCAAGTATTTGAAAACAAGGGCGCCGTCATGGGCTGCTCCAATCCGCACCCTCACGGCCAGCTCTGGGGCAGCGACTTCCTGCCCAACGAGATTGCCCGGGAAGAGGCGCACCAGCGCGCCTGGCTGGCCGAACACGGCCGCCCCCTGCTGCTGGACTATGTGGAACGGGAGCTGGCGGATCGCTCCCGCATCGTGGTGGAGACGGCCCACTGGCTGGCGGTGGTGCCCTTCTGGGCGGCCTGGCCGTTCGAGACCCTGCTGCTGCCCAAGGCCCATGTTCCCTCCATGCTGGATCTCACCCGGGAACAGCAACAGGATCTGGCCATCGCGCTCAAGGAGCTCACCAGCCGCTACGACAACCTGTTCCAGTGCAGCTTCCCCTACTCCATGGGCTGGCACTTCGCCCCGCCCCGTTCCGACTGCCCCGAGGCGTGGCAACTGCACGCCCACTTCTATCCGCCCCTGCTGCGCTCCGCCACGGTGCGCAAATTCATGGTGGGCTTCGAGATGCTGGCCGAAACCCAGCGCGATCTCACCCCGGAACAGGCGGCGGAACGGCTGCTCGCCCTCAGTCCCATCCACTACAACGACCAGAACCAGGCCAACGAGGAGGCCCTATGACCCCGAGCCAGCGCGTCAGCGCCGTGTTTGCCGAGCAGTTTGAGCAACAACCCGACCTGCTGGTACGGGCTCCAGGCCGCGTCAACCTCATCGGCGAGCACACCGACTACAACGACGGCTTCGTGCTGCCCTGCGCCATCGACTACGAGACCTGCGTCGCCATCGGCCTGCGCGGCGACAACCTGGTCGAAGTGATCGCCGCCGACTACGACAACCAGCGCGACCGGTTCAGTCTCGATCACCCCATCGAGCACCACCCCAGCCAGCGCTGGAGCGACTACATCCGCGGCGTGGTGAAACACCTGCAGGCACGAGGCCACGCCCTGCGCGGCCTCAATCTGGTGGTCTCCGGCAACGTGCCCCAGGGGACGGGTCTCTCCTCCTCCGCTTCCCTGGAGGTAGCCATCGGCCAGGCCTTCAAGGAGGCCCAGGGGCTGGCCATCAGCCAGGCGGAAATTGCCCTCAACGGCCAGCAGGCGGAGAACCAGTTCGTCGGCTGCAACTGCGGCATCATGGATCAGATGATCTCCGCGAGCGGCAAGCAGGATCACGCCCTGCTGCTCGATTGCCGTTCCCTGGAGACCCGGCTCATCCCCATGCCGACCGATCTGGCGGTGCTCATCGTCAACTCCAACGTGCGCCGCGGCCTGGTGGACAGCGAATACAACACCCGTCGCCAGCAGTGCGAAACCGCCGCCCGTCACTACGGGGTCAAGGCCCTGCGCGACCTGGATCTGGCGACCCTGGAAGCGGGCAAGGCCGGTCTGGACGAGGCCTGCTATCGCCGTGCCCGCCACGTTGTCGGCGAGAACGCCCGCACTCTGGCGGCGGCCGATGCGCTGGCACAGGGCGATCTGGTGCGCCTCGGCGAGCTGATGGGCCAGTCCCACGCCGCCATGCGCGATGACTTCGAGATCACCGTGCCTCCCATCGACGGCCTGGTGGAGATCATCAAGGCCCGGATCGGCAGCGAAGGCGGTGTGCGCATGACCGGCGGCGGTTTTGGCGGCTGCGTGGTCGCCCTGCTGCGCCCCGAGAAGGTGGCCGAGGTGATCGCCGTGGTGGAGGCGGAATACCCGGCCCGTTTCGGCCTCAAGGCGGACTGCTACGTCTGCCGTGCCAGCGCAGGGGCCGGCAGACTGTAACGCACGCCTGACAACGGGTGACGCCCCCTGCCCGGCACTCGCGACGCCGGCAGGGGGCGACGGGATCACGACGGGGAACCGCAAACCATGATGAGATTCGAGCTGGAAAACGAGGAGGGACTGCGGCTGCGCGGTCTCGCATACGGGGCCACCCTCACCTCCCTCACCCTGCCGGTGGCGGGAGAGCGGCGGGAGGTGCTGCTGGGCTGCGCCGACGAGGCCTACCTCACCCAGCAGGTATGGCTGGGGGCTGTGGCGGGGCGCTTTGCCAACCGCATCGGCGGCGCCCGCCTTGAGCGGGAAGGCCAGTGCTGGACGCTGGACGCCAACCAGGGGGCCAACTGCCTGCACGGCGGGCGCGACGGGTTCCATCGCCGCACCTGGCAGATCAAGGAGCAGGAGGCGGACAGGGTCAAGCTGGCGCTCCTCTCCCGGGCGGGGGATCAGGGCTTTCCCGGCAATCTGAGGGTGAGCCTGGAGTATCGGCTGGAGCAGTGCGATCTGGTGGTCGACTTCTGCGCCAGCACGGACGCCCCCAGCCCGGTCAGCCTCACCAGCCACGCCTACTTCAACCTGGATGGCGGTGGCGACATCCGCCACCACACCATCAGCCTCGACGCCGACCGCTACCTGCCCACGGATGACCAGAGCCTGCCGCTGGCCATCGCCCCGGTGGAAGGCCCCTTCGATCTGCGCGCCCCCCGCCCCATCGGCCAGGCGTGGCTGGACCACCCCCAGCAGCAGTTGGCCAAGGGGTACGATCACGCATTTCTGCTCAACAACAGCGATTTTGAGCCTAATGATGAGCCGTTTGGTGGGTCAAATCAGCCATGGGCCGCCCGGGTGATCTCGGGGGATGGCAAGCTGGCGATGGCGGTCTACACCAACCAGCCCTCCCTGCAGTTCTACAGCGGCAACTGCCTGACCGGCACACCGGATCGTCAGGGCCGACCCTACCGGGATTACGACGGCTTCTGCCTGGAGGCCCAGCAATTGCCCGACAGCCCGAACCGGCCCGCCCTCGGCGATCCCTGGTTGCTGCCGGGGCAGCGTTATCGCCACCAGACCCGCTATCGCTTTATTCCTGCCCCCTGACAGCCCCGCTCGGGCAGACGAAGGCGCCCGGGCGCGCCGCCACGTCATGGCGGCCCCGGCCCCGATGGCACCACCGAATCAGCCGGAGTGAGGCCCGCCGCAAGGTCCGTCGCTCCTCATTGCACATCAGCCAAGGAACCGCACCGTGATGGATGACAACTACCTCGCCGCCCCCGACCGCTACCAGCGCCAGCCCTACCGACCGGCGGGCCGCCACGGCCTGCGCCTGCCCGGCATCGGTCTGGGCCTTTGGCACAACTTCGGCGCCGGGAGCGATCCCGCCACCGCGAAGGCCATGGTGCATCAGGCGTTCGATCTGGGGATCACCCACTTCGATCTCGCCAACAACTACGGGCCGCCGCCGGGATCTGCCGAACTGACCTTCGGCACGCTGCTCAAGAGGAGCCTGGCTCCCTATCGGGATGAACTCATCATCGCCAGCAAGGCGGGCTACGTGATGTGGGACGGCCCCTACGGCGATGGCGGCAGCGCCAAGTACCTCTTCGCCAGCCTGCACCAGAGCCTGCGCCGGCTCGGCCTCGACTACGTGGACATCTTCTATCACCACAGGCCGGATCCCCGCACCCCGCTCGAGGAGACCTGCCAGGCCCTGGCCCTGATGGTGCGCCAGGGCAAGGCGCTCTACATCGGCCTCTCCAACTACCCGGCACCGCTCGCGGCCAAGGCTGCCGCCCGGCTGGCGGAGCTCGGCACCCCCTGCCTGGTCAACCAGCTCAAATACTCCCTGTTCCAACGCGATATTGAGCCCGACACCCTGCCGGCCTGCCGGGAGCACGGCATGGGGGTGGTCGCCTTCTCGCCCCTGGCGGGGGGGCTGCTGAGCGATCGCTACCTGGCGGGCATTCCCGCGGATTCCCGCGCCGCCAGTGCCAGCCCCTTCCTCACGGCGGACCAGATCACCGAGGAGAAGCTCGCCACCGTCCGCGCCCTGCATGCACTGGCCCTGCAACGGGGTCAGTCCCTGTCGCAACTCGCACTGCAATGGGTGCTGCGCGACCCCGTGGTGAGCTGCGCCCTGATCGGCGCCAGCCATCCCCAACAGATAACGAGCGCCGTCGACGCCCTGGGGCAGCCCCCCCTAGACGATGATCTTCAACAGAAAATCCTGTCCATACTGTCCTGACAGCACAAAGAGATCATAAAACAGAGGTCAACAGGCGTGACTGACCTGTCAGAACGTGACGGGGCAGTCATGGCTTCTGACAGCATGCGGCAAGCCGCGCCCTGCATGGTCCGCCAGCGCCCTTTCCCGGCCGGAACAGGGCGCTGAAATCCCCAATATTCACTGGTTGCCCGCGCGATTTTCCGCCATCATTGGCCGCCCCGACCCGTTCGGGGTTGATTTTATCCAGACCCCATAACCAAGAGATCTGCACCATGACCGAATCCTACGCCCTGTTCGTCGCCTTTGTGCTGGGCATAGTGGAAGGCCTGACCGAGTTCCTCCCCGTCTCCTCCACCGGCCACATGATCATCGTCGGCCACCTCCTCGGGTTTGAAGGACCCAAGGCCGCCACCTTCGAGGTGGTGATCCAGCTCGGCTCCATACTGGCAGTGGTCGTCATGTTCTGGCGCCGCCTGTTCGGACTCATCGGCATTCACTTCGGTCAGAAACCGACCCCGGGCCACGCGACCCTCTCCCTGGTGCACGTCATCCTCGGCATGCTGCCCGCCGTGGTCGTCGGGCTGGCTATCCACAGCTGGATCAAGGCCAATCTGTTCGGGCCGGAAACCGTGATGTATGCCCTGGTGGCCGGCGGCATCCTGCTCATCATCGCCGAAAAGTTCCGCCCCGCCGTGACCGCGGAGACCCTGGACGACATCAGCTACAAGCAGGCCTTCGGCATCGGCCTGTTCCAGTGCCTGGCACTCTGGCCCGGCTTCTCCCGCTCCGGCGCCACCATCAGCGGCGGCATGCTGATGGGCATCAGCCGCCACGCGGCAGCGGAATTCTCCTTCATCATGGCGGTGCCCATGATGATCGCGGCCAGCGGCCTGGATCTCTACAAGAGCCGCGATTTCCTCTCCATGGCGGACTTCCCCATGTTTGCGGTGGGCTTCGTCACCGCCTTCGTGGTGGCCATGGTCGCCATCAAGACCTTCCTGGCGCTGATCCGTCGTCTCGACTTCATCCCGTTCGCCATCTACCGCTTCCTGCTGGCCTTCGTCGTCTACCTGGTCTTCGTGGCCTGATGGGCTTCGCCGCCAAGCAACACAAAAGGGACCCGAGGGTCCCTTTTTTCATGCCGTGATACCGCCTCAGTCGCGCGGCAGCCCGCGATCACCGGGCAGCCGTGACCCAACTCAATAGAGGTGCTGGCTGATGCCGTTGAGCAGCCGTGACAACCCCTTGGTGAACTGCACGGGGGCATCCTGCACCGTGTAGCAGAGGCAGCCGTCCGGGGTACGGGGGCTGTGGGCGTGGCTGGCATCGCGCCAGATGAAATCCCCCGCCTGATAGCGGGTGTCGCCATCCTCGATGGTGCCCGCCAGCAGCAGGGTCAGCTCATATCCCTTGTGGGTGTGCTCGGGGATCCGCCCCCCCGCCTCGATGTGGAGCAGGTTGGCCCGCGCCCCCATCTCGTCCAGGGGCAGGCTGACCTGACGGATGGCCCCGAGATGACGCCACCTGGGGGCATGATGCCGTGCCAATGCCCGCGGCAGCCGGTAACTGTGACCCGCCACCCTGAGCTCTGGCCTCGAGCTTTCGGGAAGGGCGAGCGCCGCCTCCGTCGCCACCGGCTGTTGCAGTATGCCCGCCAGCATGGCATCGAATCCGGCGGGCAGCGCCTCGTCCGGCGCGTCAGGGGCGAGATGCTGGCACGCCAGCGCCTCTTCAAATTCCTTCACCCGGGCGGCGCACTCGGGGCAGAACTCGCAATGGGCGGAGACACCGACGGCCAGCGGCAGGGGCAGCTCGTCGGCGGCGAAGGCGCGCAGCATGGGTTCAGTCGGATGGGTCTTAATCATGGCCTTGCTCCACTTGTTCCTTCAGTTTCTGTAGTGCCAGCCGCAGCCGGGACTTGATGGTGCCAAGGGGCACGCCGAGTCGGTCGGCCAGCTCCTGCTGGGAGAGCTCCTGCAGGTAGATGCCGCGCACCACCTGCTGCTGCGGCTCCGGCAGCGTGGCGACATAGTGGGCCATCTGGCGGGTCAGCACCGCGTCTTCACCGCCGCTCAGGTGCTCCTCTTCGGCCCGGAATTCCAGCAGCGGCCAGATCTCCTCGGCGCAGAGCTCCTCCTTGCTGGCGCGGCGGCGGCGCAGCATGTCAAAGCTCTGGTTGCGCATCACTGTGTAGATCCAGGTGGTGGCGGCGCCCTTGTCGGGGTGATAGAGCCGTGCCTTCTGCCAGACCAGCAGCATGGTCTCCTGCACCAGTTCCATGGCGTTGGCTTCGCTGCCGAGGTGGCGCAGCCCGTAGCTGCGGATGCGCGGCGCGAAGTGGTGGAACAGGGTGGCGAAGGCAGCCTTGTCGGCCCGCTCGGCCACCCGGACCAGCAAAGATGTGAGGTCGCCGTCTGGGTTGTCCATGGGGGGCGATGTCCTGCGTGGAGCCGATTGTGGTTGGCCAGTATATGCCATTGCGCCATCCCTCGCGTGTGGTGTTCACCCCCAATACGGTGAGCGAGGAAAAAGGATCACCGGGAAGGGGAATTCAATGGCTCGCGACCAGCAGACCGCTCAGCAGGGAGAGGGTGGGCTGGTTGTCCTTGGCCGCCACCAGCCACTGTTTTTGTTCCACCGGGATGGGCAGCACCTCCAGCCAGCGCTGGGCGACCCAGCTCGCATCCTCCCAGTCCGGCTCCGGATAGAGGGCCGCGTACTCCGGATAGTCGTTGAACACGTCCTGCAACGCCTTGGCCAGGGAGTGCTGATCCGCCTGGAGCCTGCCGCTCTGCCAGGGGGGCAGGGGCTCCACCTCGCCGACCCGCAGACCGTCCTCTTCCTGCCAGAGATCCGTGATGCGCACCCGCTCCACCCCGAGCACCGTGATGCCGAGCAAACCATCGGGCAGCAGATCGAAATCGATGATGCGCACCCGGGTGGCGATGGGGTACATGTTGCGCAGCGCGTCGGGCTGGCGGGGGTCCAGCATGCAGAGCGCGAACTCCCGCTCCCGGGACTCGGCGATCATGCGCTGGTATCTGGGCTCGAAGATGCGCAGCGGCATGATGCCGCCCGGCAGCAGGTGAGCGGAGAGTGGAAACAGTACCAGTGTCATGGGAATCATCCTCCAACGGCGTCCTCAAAGGATACGACCGCCACGGGAAGCGGGATCATTCAGATCGAATCGGTATAAATAACCCTGTCATAATCAGGGGAAAATAGCCTGGACAAGCCGTTTCGTTATGCAGTAGAAATGGATAACCACCACTTACCCAAATCAATATCCTGCAATGTGGTGGAAAACGCAGTGAAATATCCGCCACACCTACGGGTGCGGGCCGTTCCTATAGTTTTCTCGGCCCGATGCGGGTAAAATTCACGCCCTTATCCAGTCAGTCACTTTTCGACGCGCAACCTCGGTGGTCAGTTATGAAAGAGCATATTCATCATCTACTTGAACAAACGGTAGCCAATCTCAAGTCCGCAGGCGTCCTGCCCGCCGACCTGGAAGCCCGGGTGCAAGTAGACCGATGCAAGGAGAAGGCTCACGGCGACCTGGCCACCAACCTGGCCATGCTGCTGGCCAAACCGGCCCGCAAGAATCCCCGCGAGCTGGCCGCTGCCATCATCGAGCACCTGCCCGCCTCCGATCTGATCGCCAAGGTCGAGATCGCCGGCCCCGGCTTCATCAACTTCTTCTTCGACCCGAGCTGGCTGGCCGGTCAGGTGGAAGCCATGGTGACCTCCGACAACGCCAACGTGAAGCTGCCGGCGCCGCAGACCGTGGTGGTGGACTACTCCGCCCCCAACGTGGCCAAGGAGATGGCGGTGCACCACATCCGCTCCACCGTGCTCGGTGACGTGGCCGCCCGCGCCCTCGAATTCCTGGGCCACAAGGTGGTGCGTGCCAACCACATCGGCGACTGGGGCACCCAGTTCGGCATGCTGATCGCCTATCTGGAGAAGATGGCCAACGAGCACGCCTCCGACATGGAGCTCAAGGACCTGGAAGCCTTCTACACCCAGGCCAAGCGTCACTACGACGAAGACGAAGCCTTCGCCGAGCGCGCCCGCAACTACGTGGTGAAACTGCAAGGTGGCGATGAGTACTGCCGCACCATGTGGAAGAAGCTGGTCGACATGACCATGGAGCAGAACCAGCGCAACTACGACCGTCTGAACATCTCCCTGTCCAACAAGGACATCATGGGCGAGTCCATGTACAACGACATGCTGCCGCAGATCGTTGCCGACCTGAAAGCCAAGGGGCTGGCAGTCGAGAGCGAAGGGGCCACCGTGGTCTTCCTGGACGAGTTCAAGAACAAGGATGGCGAGCCCATGGGCGTCATCATCCAGAAGAGCGACGGCGGTTTCCTCTACACCACCACCGACATCGCCTGCGCCAAATACCGTTACGAGAACCTGGGCGCCGACCGGGTCATGTACTTCATCGACTCCCGTCAGCACCAGCACCTGATGCAGGCCTGGACCATCACCCGCAAGGCGGGCTATGTGCCGGAGTCCGTGCCCCTCGAGCACCACGCCTTCGGCATGATGCTGGGCAAGGACGGCCGTCCCTACAAGACCCGCTCCGGCGGCACCGTCAAGCTGGTTGACCTGCTGAACGAAGCGGAAGAGCGCGCCAGCGCCCTGCTGGAGAGCCGCAACAGCGACCTCTCTGCCGAAGAGAAGGCCCAGGTGGTGCACGCCATCGCCATGGGCGCGGTCAAGTATGCGGATCTCTCCAAGAACCGCACCACCGACTACATCTTCGACTGGGATCTGATGCTGTCGTTTGAAGGCAACACCGCCCCCTACCTGCAATACGCCTACACCCGTATCCAGTCCATCTTCCGCAAGGCCGGCGTCGATGCCGATACCCTGAGCGGCAAGGTGGTCCTGAGCGAAGATGCCGAAGAGACCCTGGCCCAGAAGCTGATCCAGTTCTCCGACGCGGTCAACGGCGTGGCGGACAAGGGGATGCCGCACCTGCTCTGTACCTATCTGTACGAGCTCTCCGGCAACTTCATGACCTTCTACGAAGCCTGCCCGATCAACAAGGACGGCGTGGACGAAGCGACCCGCCAGAGCCGTCTGCTGCTGTGCGCCGCCACCGCCAAGGTGCTCAAGCTGGGCCTGGGCGTGCTGGGCATCCACACCCTGGAGCGCATGTAATAGATGGCGACCCGGGATTACGTCGGCAACAGCCCGAGACGACGGGCGGGTGGCCGTAACATCAAGAAAGCGGCCCCTCGCCGCTTTCCTGTTATCCCGGCACTGCTGGCCGGGGCCCTGGTCGTCGGTTTCGGCGCCTTCCTCTACCTCATCAACGGCAAGGGCGCCGATGCCCCCACCATCGAAGAGCAGGTGAAGGCCAACAAACCCAAGGCACAGGGCAATACCCTGCCCCAGGAGAAGTGGAGCTACATCGAGCGGCTGGAGAACAAGCAGGTGGACATCATAGAGCCGCCGCCCCAGCCGGGCGTGCTGCCGCCCCCGCCTGCCGAGACCATGACCCTGCAACCGGAGAAGCTGCCCAAGCCGGTCGCGACCGACATTCCCCAGCCGGGAACCCCCATCGGTCAGGTGAAGCCCTATCAGCCGCAACCGGTGCAGCCGACCAAGCCGGCGACCGGCGCCCCGGTCGCCAGCGCCCGGGAGCAGGTGATCGACCAGAAGGCCGAGCGTGAGCGGATGGAGCGGGAGATCCGCGCCGAACTTGAGCGGGAGCGTGCCGAGGCCGCCAGGGCCAAGGCGGCGACCCAGACTGCCCAGACCGCAGCCGCCGACGGCGGTCGCTACATGATGCAGTGTGCCGCCCTGCGCTCCCAGGATTCCGCAGAATCCCTCAAGGCGCGCATCGCCTTCACCGCCGGGCTCTCTTCAAGCCTGCAGGTGGTGAACGGGGCCGGTGGCGCCGTCTACAAGGTGATGGTGGGCCCCTTCAACGGCAAGGCGGCGGCCGATGCGGCCAACCGCAAGCTGCAGGGCTCGGGCATCAGCGGCTGCATCCCCAAGAAGGGGTGATCGCCGCGTTCATGCACAGGGCCGGGTGGCAACACCCGGCCCTGTTTCTTTTGGCGCCATCCCGCGCCCACCCGATCCCTCCTCCGCGATCCGTGCTCGGCACAGGCTTGAAAAGCCGTTTTGCCATCCCCATCTTTTCCTCCATGCACAGTCAGGCCGTCATTCGGCTCAAGCGAGGTAAGTAAAGTGACTACCATAGTTTCAGTTCGCCGCAACGGTCAGGTCGTCATCGGTGGCGATGGCCAGGTTTCTCTTGGCAACACCGTCATGAAGGGCAACGCCCGCAAGGTTCATCGCCTCTACAACGGCAAGGTACTGGCTGGTTTCGCCGGCGGCACCGCCGACGCCTTCACCCTGCTCGAGCGCTTCGAAGCCAAACTGCAGGCCCATCAGGGCAACCTGGAGCGCGCCGCCGTGGCGCTGGCCAAGGACTGGCGCACCGATCGCGCCCTGCGCCGCCTCGAGGCGCTGCTGGCCGTCGCCGACGAGCACAAATCCTTCATCATCACCGGCAACGGTGACGTGGTGCAGCCGGAGCACGATCTCATCGCCATCGGCAGCGGCGGCAACTTCGCCCAGTCCGCCGCCATCGCCCTGCTGGAGAACACCGAGCTCGACGCCAAGAGCATTGTCGAGAAGTCCCTCAAGATTGCGGGCGACATCTGCGTCTTCACCAACGGCAACCACACCATCGAAGTGCTGGATTATTCAGCTAAATAAGCCGGCGAAATAGGGCCGCCAAATAAGGCCGCCAGCCAAACCCCATTTTCCAAGGGGTGGGCCCTGCCCGCCCCGGATACAGGAACGCCATCATGTCCGAGATGACCCCGAGAGAAATCGTCCACGAGCTGGACAGACACATCATTGGTCAGGCCGACGCCAAGCGCGCGGTCGCCGTCGCCCTGCGCAACCGCTGGCGCCGGATGCAGCTCTCCGAGGAGATGCGCCACGAAGTGACCCCGAAGAACATCCTGATGATCGGCCCGACCGGCGTCGGCAAGACCGAGATCGCCCGTCGCCTGGCCAAGCTGGCCAACGCCCCCTTCATCAAGGTGGAAGCGACCAAGTTCACCGAAGTGGGCTATGTGGGCAAGGAAGTGGACAGCATCATCCGCGATCTGACCGATGTCGCCATCAAGCTGGTGCGCGAGACCGAGATGGAGAAGATGAAATACCGCGCCGAGGAAGCCGCCGAAGAGCGCATCCTCGACGCCCTGCTGCCCAACCCGCGCAACAGCTGGGGTGAGGAAGAGAAAGCCGACAACTCCAACACCCGCCAGATTTTCCGCAAGAAACTGCGGGAAGGTCAGCTGGATGACAAGGAGATCGAGCTGGAGCTCGCCGCCTCCCCCATGGGTGTCGAAATCATGACCCCGCCGGGCATGGAAGAGATGGCCAACCAGTTGCAGGGGCTGTTCCAGAACCTGGGCCAGAACCAGAAGAAGAAGCGCAAGATCAAGGTCAAGGAGGCCATGAAGGCGCTGATCGAAGAGGAAGCAGCCCGCCTGGTCAACCCGGAAGAGCTGAAGCAGAAGGCCATCGCCTCCGTCGAGAACAACGGCATCGTCTTCCTCGACGAGATCGACAAGATCTGCAAGCGCGGCGAGAGCTCGGGCCCGGACGTTTCCCGTGAAGGGGTTCAGCGCGACCTGCTGCCGCTGGTCGAGGGCTGCACCGTCAACACCAAGCACGGCATGGTCAAGACCGATCACATCCTGTTTGTCGCCTCCGGTGCCTTCCAGATCGCCAAGCCATCCGACCTCATCCCCGAGCTGCAGGGCCGTCTGCCGATCCGGGTCGAGCTGACCGCCCTGACCACCGAAGACTTCGAGCGCATCCTGACCGAGCCGAACGCCTCCCTGACCGATCAGTACAAGGCGCTGATGGCCACCGAAGGGGTCAACATCGAGTTCACCCAGGATGGTATCCGCCGTCTGGCCGAAGCGGCCTGGCAGGTCAACGAGCGCACCGAGAACATCGGCGCCCGTCGTCTGCACACCGTGATGGAGCGGCTGATGGAAGACATCTCCTATGACGCCTCCGAGAAGTCAGGCGAGACCTTCGTCATCAACACCGACTACGTCAACGCCCACCTCGGCAAGCTGATTGAAGATGAGGATCTGAGCCGCTTCATTCTGTAACCGGTTGATCGATAACGAGGAGCTGAGCGGTTTACTATCCTGCTCAACCCCATAGCAAGACGCCTCCCCTGTGGAGGCGTCTTCGTTTTCAGCGTTCTCCCGACTCGCAGCCGTCCCGGGCCACATCACCCTGCACGGCACGCTCCCCCCTTCCCGCCAGCCAGAGCGCGCTCATCAGCAGCAAGGCCGTCAGGGCGAAGGTGGCCCGGGTGGCAAACGCCAGCTCGTCCGCCGTCGCGAGGGCGAGATCGGGCCGCCCCGCCAGGGCGGCGAACAGGCCCCCCAGCCCCGCCGCCCCCGTCAGCTGGCCCAGGTTGCGCGACAGGGTCAGCAGCCCGGCCACTGCGCCACGGCTCGCCCCCTCCGCCTCCCCCACCACGGCGCTGTTGTTGGCGGTCTGGAACAGGGCATAACCGGCGGTGAGCAGCAGGATGGGCAGCAGGTAGCCGAGGGGCCCGAACGCCCTGTCCAGCAAGGCCAGCAAGACGGCGGCCACCACCATGAGCCCCCACCCTGTCCACCAGCCAGCCGGCGGGCATGCCGGACAGCGCCGCCAGCAGCGGGCCCATGGAGATCATCAGCCCCACCGTCCCCATGTCGAGGGCAAAGGCGCCGTGCAGGTAGAAAGGACCGATCAGCAGCGTCGCCACCATGACGCTGGCCACCAGCGCACTGGCGATGATCCCGCCTCTTTGCCTGGACGCCCCCAGCAACGCCAGGGGCAGCAGGGGGCGACGGGCACCCGAGTCGGCACGCACGAAGAGCGCCATGGCGACGAGCGCCCCTATCCCCGGCCAGGCTCCGAGCGGGCTGCCCCGGGTCAGTGCCAGCCCGTAGCAGAGCAGCGCCGTCACCAGCAGCAACAGACTGGTGAGCGGGAGGCTTCCCTCGGCAGAGCCCGCCTCATCCCGGGGCAGATCCCGCCAGGCACACCCCAGCGCCAGCAACGCCAGGGGGAGCAGCAGCAGGAAGGGTGCCTGCCAGCCAAATCCGCCGATCAACAGGCCGCCGAAGGAGGGGCCGAGCGCCGTGCCGCAGGCCGACAGGGTGCCGAGCAATCCCATGCTCCAGCCCCGTCGGGCTGGCGGCACCAGCTCTCCTGCCATGGCCAGCGAGAGCACCAGCATGCAGGCCGCACCCGCCCCTTGCAGGGTGCGAGCTGCAATGAGCCAGCTGATGGAAGGGGCCAGGGCGCACAGCAGGGAAGCCAGCGCAAAGACCCCGGTCCCCCAGAGCAGCAGGCGACGCCGCCCCAGACGATCCCCGAGCCGGCCCGCCACCACCGTCAGACTGGTGATCCCAAGCAGGTAGGCCACCAGCACCCATTGCAGGCTGGCGAAGGGCACGCCGAAGTCCTGCCCCAGGGCAGGCAGCACCAGGTTGGCCATGCTGCCCGCCAGCATGGGCAGCAGGGTGGCGAGCCCGAGCCCCGCGAGACCAAGACGGCGCGTCACGGGAGGGGGAACAAGAAGTGGTGTGGACATGGCAGTCTCTCCGGCAAGTGATGATGCACTCAGGCTAGCGGGGGAGATGACAAGGCGGAAGACGCACGGATTGCAGCTTATAGTTGCATCAGACGCCATATGAAGAGACGGCAACTCGCGTATCATGAAGGGGTCGGCCCGTCAGGCGCCGCCTGCGAGGAGACGACCATGACCCCGGATTTCAACCTGCTGATCACCCTGGATGCCCTGCTGGAAGAGGGCAGTGTGGCGGGCGCCGCCAGACGGCTAGGCCTGAGTGCTTCCGCCATGAGCCGGGCCCTGGCAAGGCTGCGGGATACCACGGGGGATCCGCTGCTGGTGCGGGCGGGACGCGGCCTGATCCCCACACCCCGGGCGCAGATCCTGCGGGATGAGGTTGCCCGCCTGGTTCAGGAGACCCGGGCCGTGCTGCGCCCCCAGCAGGAAGTAGACCCGGCGAGCCTGGAGCGCACCTTCCGCCTGCGATCCAGTGACGGCTTCGTGGAGGCGGTGGGCCCCGCCCTGCTGGCGCGCCTCGCCGTCGAGGCCCCCGGGGTGCGGCTGCACTTTCTGGCCAAACCCGACAAGGAGAGCGGCCCCCTGCGCCGTGGCGAGCTGGACTTCGAGACCGGGGTGATCGGCGCCACCACGGCCCCTGAGCTGCGCACCCAGGCCCTGTTCCAGGACCACTTCGTCGCCGTGGTGCACCCGGACCACCCCCTCTGCGACGGCACCCTGACCGTGGTGCGCTATGCCGCCGCGCGCCACGTGCTGGTCTCCCGCCGGGGCCAGCCTCACAGCCCCATCGACGAGATCCTCGCAGGCCAGGGGAAAAGACGCACCATCACCACCCTGGTACCCGGGTTTGCGACGGCGCTGGCCCTGGTCAGGGAGAGCAATCTGGTGGCGACGGTGCCGCACCTGCACTGCGCCAGCCTGCTCGGCGATCTGGTCACCCTGCCCCTGCCCTTCGCTCTGCCAGGGATCCGGGTCGCCCTGCTCTGGCACCCCAGTCAGGATGCCGATCCGGGCCACCGCTGGCTGCGCGCCCTGATACGGGACACCTGTGCCCGGCCCCCCTATCACACCGGGACCACCGACACCCCCTGATCCGGGTCAGGCAGCTCCCGGCTCCATCACCAGCCTCTTGTGGCCCGGGCACCCGCACCCGGGGCCTGAAGCGCCTGTCACCACCCCGTCACACCGACATGCCTGTGGCTTGGGCACAAGTGGTGGATCCTTCCCCCTGCCGGACGGGGATCACTGCCCCTCAGAGCGGGGCGGATCACATTGCGGGCAAAAAGATCCTGCCGCCCGCTTCCGCATTTTTTATATGGTCGTATAATTGCGTACAAAATGCATACACCAGGAGCGCCAGCCAGATGCACCCCACCCGTCAGAAACTGCTCGATACCGGCCTCGCCATCGCCACCGAGAAGGGGCTGCGCGGCCTCACGGTGCGCGAGCTGGCGGCGGCGGCCGAGGTGAACCTCGGCTCCTTCGTCTACCACTTCGGCAACCGCGACGCCTTTATCGACGAGCTGGTGGAGCTCTGGTACGCCCCCCTCTATGACGAGCTCAAGGCGGTGGCAGCCAAAGGCTCCTACCCCTCTGCCATCGCCATGTTCGAGGCCACCATGGAGGCGCTGATCGGGCTGGTGGCCCGCCAGCGCGGCTTCATCAACCACCTGTTTGGCGATGCGCTGGCGGGGGAAGGGGCGGCCCAGCGCTTTCTGCTCAGCCTGCCGCGCCGCCATCCCCTGCTGCTGATCGAACAGGTACGGATGGCACAGGCGGAAGGGTCGCTGGTCGCCGGTCACCCGCTCCAGCTGATGATCTTCATCATGGGGTCGGTCGGCCTGCCGCTGGTGATCGCCGGCAGTGGTCGCCAGCTCGGCTGGCTGCCCGAACAGGCCGCCCCCTTTCTCAGCCAGATAGACAACCCCGAGGCCGCCAGACAACGGCTGGTATGGGCCCTGCGCGGCCTGCGCTCCACCGACATCAAGGAAGGAGAAACGGCATGAAACAACCCATCGCCATCATCCCTATGGCAGCTCTGCTGCTGGCCGTTCTCGGTGGTGACCTCTGGTGGCAGACCCATCCTCAAGGAGAAGCAGCATGAAACAACGCATTGCAATCGTGGCCCTGCTGCTAACCGTTATCGGTGGCTACCTCTGGTGGCAGGGGCGCCCGGCCGACGGCTCCATCCTCTACGGCAACGTCGACATTCGCAACGTCAATCTGGCCTTTCGGGTCGGCGGCCGCGTCGATCAGGTACTGGTCGATGAGGGAGATAGCGTAAAAGCCGGTCAACTGCTGGCCCGCCTGGATCCGGCGCCCCTCACCCACAGCCGCGACAGCGCCTTGGCCAATCTGGCTGCGCTCACTGCCGCCAACGCCTTGATCCACAAAGGCTATCGCAGCGAAGAGACCGACCGCGCCCGGGCCGCACTGGCCGCCGCAGACGCCGCTGCGCTGGAGGCCGACCAGCAGTGGCGCCGCCAGAGCGCATTGGCCGCCACCGGCGCCATCTCCCGCGGTCAGCTCGATACCGCCCGCTCCCAGCGGGATCAGACCCAGGCGCAGGTGCGCTCGGCACGCGAACAGCTCGCCCAGCTCGAAACCGGCTACCGCCCGGAAGAGATTGCCCAGTCCGATGCCCAGCTGGAAGGGGCCAAAGCGGCGCTCGCCAGTGCCGAGCTGGCGCTGGCGGATGCCAGCCTGACCGCCCCCAGCGACGGCATCATCATCAGCCGCGCCATCGAGAACGGCAGCATGGTGCAGAGCGGAGCGACCGCCTTCAACCTCTCCCTGACCGCGCCGGTCTGGGTGCGCGCCTATGTGGAGGAGCCCTGGCTCGGCCACTTCCCGAGCGGCGCCAGGGTGACCCTCACCACCGACTCGCGGCCGGACAAGCCCTATCACGGAGTAGTGGGATTTGTCTCGCCCACCGCCGAGTTCACTCCGAAATCGGTGGAAACGCCGGATCTTCGCACCCACCTCGTCTACCGGCTGCGCATCGTGGTACAGGATCCCGACCCGGCCCTGCGCCAAGGGATGCCGGTCACCGTCAGGCTGGCCCCATGAGCTGCGCCATCTCCCTCGAGGGGCTCACCAAACGCTTTGGCGATCGGGTCGCCCTCAACGCCATCTCGGCCACCATTCCGGCTGGCGGCATCACCGGGCTGGTCGGCCCCGACGGCGCGGGCAAGAGCACTTTGCTGCGCCTGCTGGCCGGTCTGCTGATCCCCGAAGCGGGCACCATCCGGGTGCTGGGGCTGGACCCGGTGAGCGAGGGGGATCTGCTGCGTCAGCGCCTCGGCTACATGCCCCAGCAGTTCGGCCTCTACGAGGATCTCAGCGTGCTGGAGAACCTCACCCTCTACGCTGACTTGCGCGGCGTACTGGAGCCCGAACGCACGCCCACCTTCGCGCGGCTGCTCGCTTTCACCGATCTCGCCCGCTTCACCGCAAGGCCGGCGGGCAAGCTCTCTGGCGGGATGAAGCAGAAACTCGGGCTGGCCTGCGCCCTGCTCGGCACCCCGGATGTGCTGCTGCTCGACGAACCCGGGGTCGGAGTCGATCCCATATCCCGCCGCGCCCTCTGGCAGATGGTGCGCGAGCTGGCAAAAGGGGGGATGACGGTGCTCTGGAGTACCGCCTATCTCGATGAGGCGGAGCTGTGCGACCACGTGCTGCTGATGGCGGATGGCGAGGTGCGCACCAGCGGCACGCCAGCCGATCTGATGGGGGCCATGGCCAGCCGCTGCTGGCTGCTGGAGGCGGGGCAACTGGATGGCCGCGAGCGGCGCGCCCTGCTGCGCCGGGCACTGGCTCACCAGGCGGTGATGGATGGCGCGGTGGCGGGGGAGCAGGTTCGCCTGCTGCTGCACCCGGGCATGACGCCCCCGCCGCTCCCGGAGCTGCAATTGGCCAACGGCGCCTTTCAACCGGCCCAGCCCCGGCTGGAGGATGCCTTTATCGACCTGCTCGGCGGCGGCCCCGGCGGGGAGTCGAGTCTGGCGGCCGGGATGCGGGAAGCCGAACTGCCGCAGGGGGTCTCCCCCGAGGCGGTGATCGAGGCGCGCCACCTCACCAAACGCTTCGGCGATTTCGCCGCCACCGATGATGTCAGCTTTGCGGTGCGCCGCGGCGAGATCTTCGGCCTGCTCGGCCCCAACGGGGCGGGCAAGTCCACCACCTTCAAGATGGAGTGCGGCCTGCTGCGCCCGAGCGAGGGACAGGCGCTGGTGACCGGCATCGATCTGGCCCACAGCCCCTCGGCGGCACGCCAGCGCCTCGGCTACATGGCGCAGAAGTTCTCCCTCTACAAGCAGCTCACCGTGGCCCAGAACCTCTCCTTCTTCGCCGGTATCTACGGCCTGTTCGGCCGCCACCAGCAGACGCGGATCGACGCCATGGTGACTGCCTTTGCCCTCGCCCCCTGGCTCGATCAGAAGGCGGAATCCCTGCCGCTCGGCCTGCGCCAGCGCTTGTCGCTGGCCTGCGCCCTGCTGCACGAGCCGCCGCTGCTGTTTCTCGACGAGCCCACCTCCGGGGTCGATCCGGTGACCCGGCGCGAGTTCTGGTCGCACATCAACGCGCTGGCCGACCACGGCGTCACCGTGCTGGTCACCACCCACTTTATGGATGAGGCGGAGTATTGCGACCGCATTGCCCTCATCTATCGCGGCAAGCTGCTGGCCCTCGGCACCCCGGACGATCTCAAGGGGCTGGCCGCCAAAGAGGCGGCGACCTCTTTGCCAACCGGCTCCTTGCCGACCTGTTCTTTGCCAACAATGGAAGAGGCCTTCATCACCCTGGTCGAGCGGGCCAGCGAGGAGGACGCATGAGCATCAACCGTCGACGACTGCTGGCCCTGTGTCGCAAGGAGTCGCTGCAAATCGTCCGTGACCCGAGCAGCATCCTCATCGCCTTCATCATGCCAGTGGTGCTGCTGGTGGTGATGGGTTACGCCATCAATCTCGATGTGGACCATCTGCGCCTCGGCATCTGGCGCACCGACAGCGGCGCCCCGGCGGTGCGGCTGGAGCAGGCCCTGCGCGGCTCTACCGCGCTGGAGATCCACAGCGGCCCGAGCAAGGCGTCCCTGCTCGCCAGTCTGGCCCGTGGCGAGATCCGCGGCCTGCTGGTGATCGATGACGGCTTCTCCCGCGCGCTGGCCGGTCAGGGCAACGGCACGCCGCAGGCGCTGCTGCTGACCGACGGCTCCGAGCCCAACACCGCCAACTTCGTCACCAACTATGTGCAGGGGATCTGGCAGGGGTGGCTCGCTGGCGAGGGGGTCGCCATGCCAGTGTCGATAGAGAGCCGCGCCTGGTTCAACCCGGCACTGGTGAGTCGCAACTTTCTGGTGCCGGGCTCCATTGCGGTGGTGATGACCATCATAGGGGCCCTGCTCACCTCGCTGGTGGTGGCGCGGGAGTGGGAGCGCGGCACCATGGAGGCGCTGCTCGCCACCCCTGTCACCAAGGGGGAGCTGCTGCTCTCCAAGCTGCTGCCCTACTATGGCCTTGGCATCATCGCTATGCTGCTCTGCCTGCTCTTCTCGGTGGCGGTAATGGGCGTGCCGTGGCGCGGCTCCCTGCTGCTGCTCTTTCTGGTCACCAGCGTCTTTCTCGGCAGCGCCCTCGGACTCGGGCTGTTTCTCTCCACCGTGATGCGCAGCCAGTTCAACGCCGCGCAGGCAGCGCTGATCGCCGCCTTTCTGCCCGCCGTGATGCTGTCGGGCTTCGTGTTCGAGATCGCCAGCATGCCGCCGCTGCTGCGAGCCATCACCCACCTCATTCCGGCCCGCTACTTCGCGAGCTCCCTGCAGACCCTCTATCAGGCGGGCAGCGTCTTCTCGATCCTGTTGGTCAACGGTTTCTGTCTGCTGCTGCTGGCCGGTTTCTGGCTGGCCCTGACCGCCCGCAAGACGCGGCGCACTCTGGAGTAACCCATGCTGATCCGACTCTGGTGGCTGATCCGAAAAGAGCTGCAGGCCCTGATGGGCAATACTCAGGGGCGCTTTCTGCTCATCATGCCGGTGCTGCTGCAGACCGCCCTCTTCCCGTTCGCCGCCACTCTGGAGGTGACCGGCAACACGCTGGCCATCTACAACCAGGATGGCGGCGCCCAGAGCCGCGAGCTGCTGGAGCGCCTCACCCATATGCCCGCCTTCACCACCATCATTCCGGTGCAGGGCGAGGCGGGCATGACCGAGGCCATCACCGGGCAGCAGGCGCTGCTCGGGCTGATTATTCCGGGGGATTTTTCGCGCCGATTGGCGCGGGGCGAACCGGCCAAGGTGCAGCTGATTATCGATGGCCGCCGCTCCAACGGCGGTCAGGTAGCGGCGGGCTACATCAGTCAGGTGATCGCTCGCTGGCAAAGTGAGGGCAAGGGGCAACCCGAGCTGGCAGTACGCAACCTCTACAACCCCAACGTCGAGTTCCACTGGCATATCCTGCCGGCGCTGGTGGCCATCATCACCACCACCGGCTGTCTTATCGTCACCGCCCTCTCAGTCGCGCGGGAGCGGGAAGAGGGCACCTTCGATCAGCTGCTGGTCTCGCCCCTCACCGCAGGCTGGATCATGGCGGGCAAGGCGGTGCCCGGCATCATGGTGGCGGTGGGGCAAGGATGCATAGTCGCGCTGGCCGCCCGTTTTGTCTTTCACCTCCCCTTTGCCGGCAGCCTCAGCCTGCTGATGGCGGGCATGGTCTGCTACGGGCTGGCACTGGCCGGGATCGGGCTCTTCATCTCCTCGTTCTGCTCGACCCAGCAGCAGGCCTTTCTCGGGGTCTTCTCCTTCACCGTCCCGGCGGTGATCCTCTCGGGCTACATCTCGCCGGTGGAGAACATGCCGCAGGTGTTCCAGTGGCTGGCGGCCATCGACCCCCTCACCCACTTCATCGTGCTGCTCAAGGGGGTCTTCCTCAAGGGGTTTGACTGGTCGGCCGCCTGGCCCCTGCTCTGGCCGCTGCTCGCCATCGCCGGCGTCACCCTGTCGCTGGCGCTCGCCATGTTCCGCCGCCATATTGCCTGACGCGCCACCTTGTTCAGCTGATGCCCATTGATACCGGTCTCGCCCAGTGCGAGACCGGCCTTTTCCCGCCAGAAGTTTTCACTCCCCGGCCGTGGGTAAACCAGGCTTACCCTCCCCCCCTCACTCCAAGCCAGCGCAGAAACCATCAACTGGTATACCCATTTATGTATAGCTTTGAATTATCAGGAATTACCCCTGAGGGGATATATAAATAGACACTTGATTTGCATCAATCGTCTGCCCCTGCCGACTGGGTAGCCTAGCCTCAGAATGATGTTTTATTACTCCAAACTTGAGGCAACTATGAGCAAAGTCAGACTGGTCGTTGTGGGCAACGGCATGGTGGGGCACCGCTTCATCGAAGAGCTGATCGAGCGGGCCGATCCGGGCCGCTACGAGATCACCGTCTTCGGTGCAGAACCCCGTCCCGCCTACGATCGTGTCCATCTCTCCTCCTACTTCTCCCATCACACCAGCGAAGATCTCTCCCTCGTCAAACCCGGCTTCTACGACAAGCACGGCATCCGCCTGCTGCTCGGCGAAGCGGTGAAAAAAATCGACAGGGCCAACCGCGAAGTGCACTCCAACAAGGGCACTGTGGTCGGGTACGACAAGCTGGTGCTGGCCACCGGCTCCTACCCCTGGGTGCCGCCCATTGCGGGCAGTCAGCACCACGAGTGCTTCGTCTATCGCACCATCGAGGATCTGAAAGCCATCCGCAGCGCCGCCAAGAGCGGCAAGAGCGGGGTGGTGATCGGGGGCGGTCTGCTTGGCCTCGAAGCCGCCGGTGCCCTCAAGGCGCTGGGTCTCGAGACCCACGTGGTGGAGTTTGCTCCTGTGCTGATGGCCGAGCAGCTCGACGGTCAGGGCGGCCAGCTGCTGCGCCGCAAGATTGAATCCATGGGCGTGCAGGTACACACCAGCAAGAGCACCAGCGAGATCCTGATGCATGGCGGCGAGCAGGCGAAGCACCGCCTCGCCTTCGCTGACGGCAGCCAGCTTGAAGTGGATGTGGTGGTCTTCTCCACCGGCATTCGCCCGCAAGATACCCTCGGCCGCTACGGTGATCTCGCCATCGCCGAGCGCGGCGGCATCGTCATCGACGATCACTGCCTCACCTCCGACCCCGACATCTATGCCATCGGCGAGTGCGCCGCCTGGCAGGGCCGCTTCTTCGGGCTGGTGGCGCCGGGCTACAAGATGGCCCAGATCACCGTCGACCATCTGCTCGGCGGCGACAGCCGCTTCGAAGGGGCGGACATGAGCGCCAAGCTCAAGCTGCTCGGCGTCTCCGTCGGCTCCATCGGTGATGCCCATGGCCGCACCCCGGGCAGCCACAGCTATGTTTTCCAGGACGACCAGGCCGGCGTCTACAAGAAGATCTTGGTGAGCGAGGACAACAGCCGATTGCTCGGCGCCGTGCTGGTGGGTGACGTGGAAGATTACGGCAACCTGCTGCAGATGATGCTAAATGCCCTGCCGCTGCCGAGCCACCCGGACACCCTGATCCTGCCTGCCTACGCCGGTGCCAAGCCGACCCTGGGGGTGGATGCCCTGCCGGAAAGCGCCCAGATCTGCTCCTGCTTCGACGTCTCCAAGGGCGACATCGCCAAGGCGGTGGCCGAGGGTCACACCACCCTTGCCGCCATCAAGCAGCACACCAAGGCCGGTACCGGCTGCGGCGGCTGCGTGCCGCTCATCAGTCAGGTGCTCAACGCCGAACTGGTGAAGCAGGGCATCGAGGTCAACAACCACCTCTGCGCCCACTTCCCCCACTCCCGTCAGGAGCTGTTCCACCTGGTCAAGGTGGAGGGGATCAAGAGCTTCGACGAGCTGCTGGCCAAGCACGGTCAGGGCTATGGCTGCGAGGTGTGCAAACCGACCGTCGGCTCCATCCTCGCCTCCTGCTGGAACGAGCATGTGCTGAGCCCGCGCAACATCCCGCTGCAGGACACCAACGATATCTTCCTCGGCAACATGCAGAAGGACGGCAGCTACTCCGTCATCCCGCGCATGGCCGGTGGCGAAGTGACTCCGGAAGGGCTGCTGGCGGTGGCCGAAGTCGCCCGCGACTACAAGCTCTACACCAAGATCACCGGCGCCCAGCGCATCGGCCTGTTCGGGGCCCAGAAGGATGATCTGCCCGCCATCTGGCGCAAGCTGCTGGCGGCCGGATTCGAAACAGGTCAGGCCTACGCCAAGGCACTGCGCATGGCCAAGACCTGCGTCGGCAGCACCTGGTGCCGCTTCGGCGTGCAGGACAGCGTTGGCCTCGGGGTCTTCCTCGAGAACCGCTACAAGGGGATTCGCACCCCGCACAAGATGAAGTTCGGCGTCTCCGGCTGTACCCGCGAATGTGCGGAAGCCCAGGGCAAGGACGTCGGCATCATCGCCACCGATGCTGGCTGGAACCTCTATGTGGGCGGCAACGGCGGCATGAAGCCGCGCCACGCCGACCTGCTGGCGTCTGACCTCGACCGCGAGACCCTGATCAAGCTGATCGACCGCTTCATGATGTTCTACGTCACCAGCGCCGACAAACTGCAGCGCACCTCGGTCTGGCTCGGCAATCTGGAAGGGGGCGTCGACTACCTGCGCGAAGTGATCGTCGACGACAAGCTGGGACTGGCCGAGACGCTGGAACGCGATATCCAGACCCTCATCGACAGTTACGAGTGCGAATGGTCGCGCACCCTCAACGAAGAGGAAGCGCTCAAGCGTTTCAGCCACTTCATCAACAGCGACAAGCGCGATCCGGACGTCCAGTTCGTCGCCGAGCGCGACCAGCACAGACCCGCCACTCCGGCCGAGCGCATCCCCGTCTACCAGATCGAGGTGGAAACCAAATGATGAAATTCGCCTGCCAACTCAACGACATCCTGCCGGGCACCGGCGTCTGCGCTCTGATCGAGGGTCGTCAGATCGCTCTGTTCCGCCCGAGCGCGGCCGCCGAGGTGTTCGCCATCGACAACCGGGATCCCTTCTTCGCCGCCAATGTGCTGTCGCGGGGCCTGATCTGCGAACACGACGGCGAACTCTGGGTCGCCAGTCCGCTCAAGAAGCAGCGCTTTCGCCTGAGCGACGGCCACTGTTTCGACAATCCTGCGGTGTCGGTGCAGAGCTACCCCGTTGAAGTGCGCGACCAGCAGGTCTGGGTCGCCGTCTAACACCAGACCCCACCCCGGCCCTCCCCTTCACAGGGGAGGGAGCAAAAAGCCCCTCCCCCTTGACAAGGGGGAGGCAGGGAGGGGGTTAAAAAACAGTCAGGGCTGCCCGCGGGCGGCCCTCTTGAAGGAAGCAAAGATGTATACCGAAACCATCAACAAGTGCGCCGCCAACGCGGCCCGCATCAACCGCTTCGAGCGCAGCGACAAGCTCGGCTTCTGGCTCAGCTCCGCCATGGCGGGGGCCTATGTGGGCCTCGGCATCATCCTCATCTTCACCCTCGGCAATCTGGTGGATCCCGCCATCCGGCCGCTGGTGATGGGGGCCACCTTCGGCATCGCCCTGACCCTGGTGATCATCGCTGGCTCCGAGCTGTTTACCGGCCACACCATGTTCCTCACCTTCGGGGTGAAGACCGGCAAGATCACCATGGCCGACCTGCTGCGTATCCTGCCGCAGACCTGGGCCGGCAACCTGATTGGCTCCGTCGTGGTGGCGCTCATCTACTCCTACGGCGGCAGCCTGCTGCCGGACGCAGGCAGCCTGGCCCACAAGGTGGCGCTGGCCAAGACCCAGGCCCCGGCGATGACCCTGTTTATGAAGGGGATCCTCTGCAACTGGCTGGTCTGCCTCGCCATCTGGATGGCGCTGCGCACCGAGGGTGCCGCCAGGTTCATCGCGATCTGGTGGTGCCTGCTCGCCTTTATCGCCTCCGGCTACGAGCACTCCATCGCCAACATGACCCTGTTCGCCCTCTCCTGGTTTGGCGCCCACTCGGAGGCCTATACCCTGAGCGGCATCGGCCACAACCTGCTGTGGGTGACCCTGGGCAACACCGTCTCCGGCGCCCTCTTCATGGGCCTCGGCTACTGGTATGCCACCCCCAAGGCCGAGCGCCCGGTCGCGGTGAGCGAGACCACCACCACTGCCAGCCAGACCCAAACCGCCTGATCAGGAGGCCCCATGGACTACTTGCCCATCTTTTGCCGACTCGACAACAAACCCGTGCTGCTGGTCGGCGGCGGCGAGGTAGCAGAGCGCAAGGCGCGCCTGCTGCTGGATGCCGGTGCCCAGCTCACCGTGGTCGCGCCCGAGCTCGACCCCGAGCTGGCGGAACTGGCTGCCAGCGGCAGCATCGAGTGGCTGGCCGGTGAATTCGCGCCGCAGCAACTGACGGGCAAGTGGCTGGTGGTGGCCGCCACCGATCGGCGCGAGGTGAACGCACTGGTCTACCAGAGCGCCAATCAGGCGCGGATCTTTGCCAACGTCGTGGATGACCCGAAACGCTCCAGCTTCATCATGCCGTCGCTCATCGATCGCTCGCCGCTGATGGTGGCCATCTCCTCCGGCGGCAAGGCCCCGGTGCTGGCCCGCTTGCTGCGGGAAAAACTCGAGGCCCTGCTGCCGCAACATCTGGGGGCCGTGGCGACCTTCGCCGGCAGCCTGCGGGAGCGGGTCAAGGCGCGCTTCGCCAGCATGGGAGAACGGCGCCGCTTCTGGGAACGGCTGCTCGGGGCGGATCGGCTCGGGCAGGCGCTGGCCCGCGGTGATAGTGCCTCTGCCAATCAGCTGGCCGACAGCCTGTTTGCCGACGAAAGCCAGACCGCTGGCGAGGTGGTACTGGTGGGAGCTGGCCCCGGCGATCCGGGTCTGCTCACCCTGCACGCCCTGCGCCAGATGCAGCAGGCGGACGTGGTGGTCTATGACCGGCTGGTCTCGGACGAGGTGATGGCGCTGGTGCGCCGCGACGCCAAACGCATCTTCGTCGGCAAGCAGGCGGGCAACCACTGCGTGCCGCAGGAGGGGATCAACCAGCTGTTGCTGGAGGAGGCTAAAAAAGGGCAGCGGGTGGTGCGGCTGAAGGGGGGTGACCCCTTTATCTTCGGCCGTGGCGGCGAGGAGCTGGAGACGCTGGTCGGCAGCGGCATCGGTTTTCAGGTGGTGCCGGGGATCACCGCTGCCAGCGGCTGTGCGGCCTACGCCGGTATTCCGCTGACCCACCGCGATCACGCCCAGAGCGTGCGTTTCGTCACCGCCCACGGCAAGGGGGGCGCTCAGGATCTCGACTGGCCGCTGCTGGCCAAAGATCGGCAAACGCTGGTCTTCTATATGGGGCTCTCCTCCTGCGCCACCATCCGCGAACAGTTGCTGACCCACGGCAAGGCGGGCAGCACCCCGGTGGCGCTGATCGAGCGAGGCACCCAGCCAAGCCAGCGGGTCATTCGCGGTACCCTCGATCAGTTGCCCGCGCTGGCGGTGGGCGTCGAGAGCCCGGCCCTCATCATGGTGGGATCTGTGGTGACCCTGGCGGACCAGCTTGCCTGGTTCGGGCAAGGAGGCGCCGCAGACGCGGCCCTGGCCTCGGCCTGATCGCTGCATCCATTCCAACGCCACCCTCGGGTGGCGTTTCTTTTTCTGCATTTACTGTCATAACCTCTTGTTTTGAGTCTGGTATCCTATGGGGACTGTCCGCCGGATCACCGAATTCAGGAATTCTGCTTCATGTCCCTCCCCCCCAAGAACAGCGCCAAACAGCGTGAACACGACAGAGCCCGCATCCTCACGCTCCTGCTGGCCGATGACGCCCTCACCGAGAGCCTGCTCGACCCGCAAGGGGAGCAGGACGCAGCGCTTCGGGACCAGACCAGCGAGCTGACCCGGCTGGTCAACAGCCTGCCCGCCGCCGATATCGCCGATGCGCTGGAGTCCCTGCCGCCGGACGAGCGCCACGTGCTGTGGCAGCAGGTGGATGCAGACAAGCACGGCCAGATCCTGGTGGAAGCGTCGGAGACGGTGTGGGACAGCCTCATCAGCGGCATGAGCGACAAGGAGCTGCTGCACGCCCTGAGCACCCTCGACATCGACGACCAGATCTACCTGGGCCAGCACCTGCCCCGCAACCTGATGGGGCGGCTGCTCACCTCCATGGCGCCGGTGGACAGGGACAAGGTGCGGGAGGTGATCCGCTACGGCAAGCACACGGTCGGCGCCATGATGGACTTCGAGCTCATCACGGTGCGGCCCGACGTGACCCTGGCCACCGTCCAGCGCTATCTGCGCCTACGCGGCCAGATCCCCGAGAACACCGACAAGCTGTTCGTCACCGATCGGCGCAACCGGCTGCAGGGGGAGCTGCCCCTCACCGCCGTGCTGCTGCACAAGCCCGAAACCCTGGTGAGCGACGCGATGGAGAAGGATCCGGTCACCTTCGATCCGGAAGACAACGACGAGGCCGCCGCCCGCACCTTCGAGCGGGACGACCTGGTCTCCGCCGCCGTGGTGGATGCCAGGGGCAAGCTGATGGGACGGCTCACCGTCGCCGAGGTGGTGGACCTGGTCTATGAGGAGAGCGACACCGACCTGCGCCGGATGGGGGGGATCAGCGAGGAAGAAGACGTGTTCGCCCCCGTCTCCAAGGCGGTCAAGACCCGCTGGGCCTGGCTCGCCATCAACCTCTGCACCGCCTTCGTGGCATCGCGGGTGATCGGCCTGTTCGAGCACACCATCTCCCAGCTGGTGGCGCTGGCGGCCCTGATGCCCATCGTCGCGGGGATCGGCGGCAACACCGGCAACCAGACCATCACCATGATAGTGCGGGCGCTGGCGCTGCAGCATATCCAGACCGGCAACGTCTCCTTCCTGCTGTGGCGCGAGCTGGGGGTGGCCCTGATCAACGGCCTGGTGTGGGGCGGCATCATGGGCATCGCCACCTTCCTGCTCTATCAGGATGCGGCGCTGGGAGGCGTGATGACGCTCGCCATGATCCTCAACCTGCTGGTGGCGGCCCTGATGGGGGTCATCATCCCCATGACCATGAGCCGGCTGGGGCGCGACCCGGCGGTAGGGGCCAGCGTGATGATCACCGCCATCACCGACACCGGCGGCTTCTTCATCTTCCTGGGGCTGGCGACCCTGTTCCTGCTCTAGGGCCCGAGGCTGACCGTCTGCGGCTCCTGCCAAGACGCGGGGCCGCTTTCGCGCAAAAACGGCATTTCCCGCCACTGGGCAAGGAATAGTCGTTGAAATGCCAACCCCACTCCTTATACTGGATCCACCTGTTTCCAGCGGTGGATCTGACACAATGGAATACAACACTTCAGAACTGTGCGACATCTATCAGGACATGGTGGATGTACTCGAACCCATGCTCTGCTCCTTCGGCGGCCGCGCCTCTTTCGGCGGCGTCATCACAACGGTCAAGTGCTTCGAATCGAACGGCCTAATCCGTGAACTGGTCAAGGAGAACGGCGTTGGTCGCGTGCTGTTGATCGACGGTGGCGGCTCCATGCGTCGTGCCCTGATCGACAGCGAGATCGCCACCACGGCGGCGGAAAATGAATGGGAAGGGATCGTCTGCTACGGTTGCGTCCGTGAGGTCGATATCCTGGAAGATCTCGACATCGGCATTCAGGCCCTGGCGGCCATTCCGGTGGGCGCCGACAGCAAGGATATCGGGGAAACCGATCTGCCGGTCAACTTCGGCGGCGTCACCTTCCTGCCGGATGACCACCTCTATGCCGATACCACAGGGGTGATCCTCTCCCCCGATGCCCTCGACATCGAGTAAGCGGAGCAGAGTGAAAATGGGAGCCCTGGCTCTAATGCCGATCAGTTAAGGATCCATTGACCGATCCTCAGGCTGTGTAAGAATCCGAAACTCCTTGTTGGGTTTCGGATTTTTTTATGCGTATCGACCAAGCTCTCGACTTCATTCACGCCTGTCCTCCCGGAAAGTTTGAGTCCCTGTCTGACCTGCTGTCACCTGAACTGGTGCAGGCTTGCTTGGC